>JBCBWJ010000312.1:0-4202 GCA_039817165.1 Pseudomonadota bacterium
ACCTGAAATTCGCCGCCCGGATGCTGGATGAGGAAGCCTCCGTCCTGACAGCCCAGATAGGGCGCATCCCCGAGGCGCGGATGCTGCTGATGGCGGGGTTGATGCTCGCGGACAAAACGGCGGCCATGCAGGACAAACTGCGCGAGGCCGAAGACAAGATGGCGGAAAAAGAGGCCGAACTGGACCAACTGCGCAACGCGCCGACGCCAGAGCCCAAAACGATCGAAGTGCCCGTGGTGCCTGACACCTTGACCGACGCCATGGCCGAAATTGCCGCGCGCGCGGAATCCCTCGCCGATCAGTTCGCAGCAGCCCCCAAAGCCTGACCGATCATTGCATCCGCAACGCCCCGTCGATGCGGATCACCTCACCGTTGAGATAGTCACATTCAACAATGAACCGCGCCAAGGCGGCGTATTCTTCTGGCCGGCCAAGCCGCTTGGGGCAGGTCACATCCAACGCAAGACTGTCCTGCACCTCTTGCGGCAACCCCGTCAGCATCGGTGTCAGAATGATCCCCGGCGCAATGGCCATGACCCGGATGCCTTCGCGCGCCAGGTCTCGCGCCATGGGCAGGCTGAGCCCCACGATCCCGCCTTTGGAGGCCGCATAGGCGCTTTGTCCTTTCTGTCCGTCAAAGGCCGCGATGGAGGCCGTGTTGATGATCACCCCGCGCAATCCATCCTCGGACGGCTCGGTTTTGGCGATCTCTGCGGCGGCCAGACGCGCCACGTTGAACGACCCCACCAGATTGATATCGATGGTCCGCTGAAACGCGGCAAGATCATGCGGGCCGTCCTTGCCAAGCGTCTTGGCCCCGGTCGCAATCCCTGCGCAATTGACCGCGCAGGTGATCCGCCCCATGGCCGTGCTGGCCGTGGCCATGGCCTCCGCCACGGAGGCCTCATTGGTCACATCCGTCTGCGCAAAGGACGCGCCAATCTCGTCGGCCACCGCCATCCCCCGCGCCGCATCGCGATCAAAGATCGTAACCGCCGCGCCCATCTGGCGAAAATGCCGGGCTGTGGCCTCGCCGAGGCCCGACGCCCCTCCGGTGATGACGGCGGCTGTGTCTGCAATGCGCATGATGACGGGTCCTTTCGCTTCGGGATAGGGCGGGCTTAAACCGGGCCTGCGATGCTGTCAAAGCGCAGGTTTGAAGAACCGCGCCGACGCAACCAACCCCACCACGGTGATCAGAATGCGCAGGATATGATGCAGCGTCACAAAGGCCGGATTGGCCTGCAGGCTCAGCGCCACAAGCGACATTTCCGTGACCCCACCGGGCGCGAAACTGATCAGCAACACGTCAAAGGGCTGTCCTGTCAGGGGGATGAGCGCGGTGGCAAACCCCGCCGACACGACCAGCATGCCCCCAACCGATAGAGCCGCTAATCCCACACCGCGCACCACCAAGGCGCGCGACAGACCGGTGAAACGCATGCCAAGCGCCGTGCCCACGATGATCTGCGCCAGTTTGATCAGCCATTCTGGCATGTCGATGTCAAATAGCCCGGTCAGGGACAGAATTGCGGCCACCAGCATCGGCCCGGTCAGCTGTTTGGCGGGTAGGCGCAACATATGCCCCAAGGCCAAACCCACCACGCCTGACAGTGCCACAAACGGCAGGTCGGTCCAGGGCACATCTTGGGTCGAAAAGCTCATGCCAGCCGCACTGCCCACTGGCGTGCCAAGGTAAATCGACAGGCCAATCGGCAAAGCCGTCACCACGATCACAATGCGCAGGAATTGCTGCAACGTCAGACGCGCCACATCGCCGCCCGCCTCTTCGCCCAAGGCCAGGGACTCGAACAACCCACCGGGGGAGCCCGCATAGAACGCCGTCGGCCGGTCATAGCCGCCCAAACGCCGGAAGACCCAGTAATTGAAGCCCTGGCAGATCACGACAAACAGCACCAGTGCGGCAAAACTGATGGCCAGACGAGAGCTGTTCGCGAAGAGATCCGGCGTGACCTGCGCCCCGATGATGAGGCCGATGACAGCAATGAAGATGAGCCGCAGCCGCGCGGGAAATCCGTACCCATCCGGCAGAACATGCGGCAAGGCCAACGCAACCGTGCCAGACGCCAAAAGCGGCCCGATCATGTAGGGCAGGGGCAGCCCCACCCGGTCCGCCAGCAGACCGGCGATCATACCAAGCACGCAAAGGGCAAGGGTTGTGACAACACGCATGATCCCCATCAACCACTCCGACACGCAGCGCGCAACAAAAGGGTGGGCAAGGCTGGCAAATTCGGTTTGGGTGTCGCAACGCAGAAAGAAAAGGCACGTCCCATGACCACCACAGACCTGACCCTTGATGAAATCCACGCGCTGGCCCGGGATGCGATGCTGTCCAATGGTTGTGACGCGGCCAATGCCGATGCGCTGGCCGATATCGTGACGCGGGCAGAGCGGGACGGCTCGCATTCTCACGGGCTCTTCCGCGTGCCGGGCTACGTCAAGGCGCTGCGCAGTGGCAAGGTGAATGGCAAGGCCGTGCCCGTTCTCACCCGCCGCACAGCATCGGTTGTCCATGTAGACGGCGGTGGCTGTTTCGCGCCCTTGGCCCAAGCTGTAGGCCTGCCAGCCTTGGCAGAGGCGGCCGCAAACACCGGGGCGGCGGCGCTTTCGCTCACCGGCATTCACCACTTTGCAGCGCTTTGGCCGGAAACGGAGTATCTGGCGGATCGCGGTCTCGTGGGCATCGCGTGCACCGCCTATATGCCCGCCGTGGCGCCCGCCGGATCAACCGAAAAGCTCTTTGGGACGAACCCCATATCCTTCGCCTGGCCGCGCCCCGGGGCCACGCCGCTCTGTTATGATATGGCGACCGCGTCGATGGCCATGGGCGACGTGATGATCGCCGAACGAGACGGCAAAGAGGTCCCTGCGGGCACCGGGCTGGATGCAGATGGCCAGCCCACAACCGATCCGGCCAAGATCGCAGGCGGCGGGGTTCTCTTGCCCTTCGGCGGGTACAAAGGCTCTGCAATCGCGCTGATGGTAGAGCTTTTGGCGGCTGGCCTGACGGGCGAGCGTTTCAGCTATGAGGCAGCAGAGGCCGACAATGGCGATGGCGGCCCGCCCCGCGGCGGCGAAATGGTTCTGGCGCTATCGCCGTCCGTCATTGCCGGCGAGGGCTGGGAGGCCCACGCGGAAGGCTTCGTCGATCGCTTGCGCGGGCTTGATGGCGTGCGCCTGCCAGGGGAGAGGCGACACAAAAACCGCCTCGACACCGGCCCTCGCGCGATCAACGCCGCCCTCGTGAATACCATTCGCGGGCTCACCTAACCCGCGTCATTTCGCGTCAGGAGGCCTTTTGCGGCACGCGGGAGCGTTGATCAGGGTCAAGCGACGGGATCGCGGCGATCAGCGTGCGGGTGTACTCGTGTTGCGGATTGCCAAACACCTCGCGGGTGGGGCCTTCTTCCATGATCTCGCCGTGATACATCACCGCCAGATGGTCGCACACATGGGCCACGACGCTCAAATCATGGGAAATGAACAGGAACGTCAGATCAAGATCGCGTTGCAACTGCTTGAGAAGGTTCAGGATATCGGCCTGAATAGACACATCCAACGCGGCCACACACTCATCCGCCACCACAAATTTCGGCCCTGAGACCAGCGTGCGCGCGATGGAAATCCGCTGTCTCTGGCCGCCTGAAAACGCATGGGGATAGCGGCGCAGATGCTCCAGGTTGATCCGGCATTTCGCAGCGATGTCGCGCACGCGCGCATCGGTTTCCTCCCGCGATTGGGTCAGGCCGAGCACCTCCAGCGGTTCGGCGATGATGTCGCGCACCGTCATTCGGGGCGAGAGCGCCGCATAAGGATCCTGAAAGATCATCTGCGCATGGGCCCGAAAGGCGCGTTCCTGGCCTGCATCCATGCTTGCGATGTCATAGCGATCCGTGCCGTCATCATAGGTGACAGAGCCCGCAGAGATCGGCGCGGCCTTCAGGATCGCACGCCCAAGCGTCGTCTTGCCTGACCCGGATTCGCCCACCAACCCCACAAAAGAGCCCGCCGGAATATCGAGGGACACATTCTTGACCGCGTCCACCTTGGGTGGCTCACCGAACAACCGTCGCGCCAGCGCGAACGAAACGGTGAGGTTCTTCACAGAGACCAAAGGCTGGGTCATGCCACGTCCTCCGGAAAAAGCGCCGCGAAGTGGCCGGGCGACACTTCCGTCA
>JBCBWJ010000313.1:0-4184 GCA_039817165.1 Pseudomonadota bacterium
GGCCCCCGCCACGGCTCTAACCGTTTTGCGCCATCTCAGGATTGAGGCGAATAACTGACAGGTTGAGCGCACCGGCCACGGTGACCCACACCAGATAGGGCACAAACATCAGCCCCGCCCACGTGTCCACCATCCAAAGCGCCACGAGCGTGGCTGCCACCGCGGCCCAAAGTGCAGCCAGCACGACCATACCCAGCTTCAACTTTTCCAACCCGAAAAACACCGGGGTCCAAAGCCCGTTCAACGCGATCTGCAATGACCAAAGCGCCATGGCAACACTGTTTCCAGTTTGCATGCCCGCGCGTGCACCTGCACCAGCCATCAGAACATAAAGCGTTGTCCAAGCCACCGGGAAAAGCCAGTTGGGAGGGGTCCAGCTTGGTTTTTCCAACTTTTCATACCAGGGCCCTGGCGGAAAAAGACCGCCCGTGGCGCCGGCAGCAAAACAGGCTGCCAAAAGTATCGCGAAGAGCATCCAGAGCATGGTTTAGCGCACCCCTCTTAGAGAAGAGGCCAAAGTGGCGTTTTGCTCTCTGTCGCGGTATTTGAGCCCGGCCATCGTGGCCAGTATCCCATCGCTCCAATCGGAACTGCGCGGCGCGGGCGCCGCGGCGGCGTTGACCAAAAAGGCCGTTTCCATAAGCGGCTCTGCATGGATCAGCGCGGAGCGGGGCATCACAGTTGTGCCCAGACTGCGCGCCAGTGACACCATCAGCCAGCCCAGTTTCTGCCCGTCAGAGGTATAGGCACGGTGATTTATCGCGTCATAACCCTGGCGGCGCACTTCACCTCCAATACCGGCGTAAATGAAACGGGCGGCAAAAATACCTGGTCGGCAGTCCATTGGCAGCGCGCCTACGCCAGACTCGGAACGGACATACAGCCGGTCCGCTTCCGTAAGAAGGCGTTTTTCAAGCATTTCCAATTCAGGCGTCATTTTTGGATCGGCTAGAAACGCATGCGGCGTAATCCCAACTTCGTCCAACCACTCCAAGGGCAGGTAGAGCCGCCCTTCGCGGGCGTCTTCGCCCACGTCGCGGGCAATGTTGGTCAGTTGCATGGCCACACCCAGATCACAGGCCCTCGCAAGCGCATCACGGTCGCGCACGCGCATCAAAACACACATCATCGCGCCCACCGCAGAGGCCACACGGGCAGAGTACCCGCGCAACTCCGAAAGCGATGCGTAGCGGCGCTCCATCGCATCCCAAGCCAGCCCTTCTAGCAATGCCTCGGGTAAGGCGCGCGGCATATCGAATTCTTCGATTATGGCTGCAAATGCGCGATCCGCGGGTCCATCTTCGGGCCTGCCGGAATAGGCGCGGTCAAGCCTTTCATGCAGGCGGATCACCGCCTCGGCCTTTTCCATCTGCAAATCCACCGCATCATCAGCCAGACGGCAGAACGCATAAAGCGCAAGAGCGGGATCACGCAGGCGGCGCGGCAGCAATTTGGACGCGGCATGGAAAGATCGCGAGCCATGCCGGATCGCCTCCACGCAATGGGCCATGTCTTTTGGGTCTATCATTCAGCCGCCTCGCGGAAGGTCTGGGGTACACTCACCGCATCAGGGACCAATTGGGCCAATACCTCGGCGCTTGAGATGACCCCCGGCAGGCCCGCGCCGGGGTGGGTTCCCGCGCCAACAAGGTAGAGCCCTTGAGCCTCTTCGCTAACATTGTGAGGTCTGAAAAATGCGCTTTGCAGGATGCGCGGTTCGATTGAAAAGCCCGCACCATGTGGGCTGAGGTAGCGATCCCGGAAGGTTTCCGGTGTATAGACTTCAGACGCGCTCAGATGCGCGCCTAAGCCCGGCAACAACTGATCTTCCAGAACAGATTGGACCTTCTGGCGATAGGTTTCTGCCATTTGCGTCCAATCGACAGGGTCGTCATGGCCCAGATGCGGCACAGGGCTCAGCGCGTAGAACGTATCATCGCCCTTGGGTGCCACCGTCGGGTCGGTCACGGAGGGGCGGTGGACATACAGGCTCATGTCATCGGCCAGTTTGCCCTTGATGAAGATATCCCGCACGAGACCCTTGTAGCGAGGGCCATTCAGGATCGTATGGTGACCAACCTCAGGCCACTTTTCCGCTGTGCCTCGGGTACCGAAGTACCAGACAAAGAGCCCCATTGACCATCGTGTGCGCTTGAGGCGCGGCGGGGTCCAGCGTCGTTTCGGTGCGTTGCGCATCAGGTGATCATATGTGTGGCCCGCATCGGCGTTGGAGACAACGATATCGGCTGCGATCTCCTGTCCACCTTTCAAGCGTACGCCGGTGGCGCGTTTGCCGCGCATGACGATCTCATCGACCTCTGCACCCTGCTGAACGTGACCGCCCTGCCCCGCGATGACACCGACCATCGCGCGTGCAATCGCATCGACGCCGCCCATGGCATAGTGCACGCCGTAGGATTTCTCTAGGTGGCTGACGAGGGCATACATGGATGTGACGTGAAAAGGATCGCCGCCAATAAACAGCGGGTGAAACGACAGGGCCATGCGCAGACGCGGGTCGCGCACACGCTTGGAAACCAGCTTGTGGATCGACCAATCTGCGCGCAACATGGCAAATGCGGGCAAGACCTTGATCAGGTCAAGCAACCGATGCATCGGCCGCCGCCCCATATCCTCAAACCCCAGCCAATAGCGCTTCTCACTGTCGCGCAGATAGCGTTTGTAGCCAGGAACATCGCCTGGGGAGAGGCGTGCCACCTCCTCCATCACAGCGTCTGTATCTTGTCGGGCCCGAAAGCTGCTGCCGTCGGGCCAGCGAATTTCATAGAAAGGATCGAGCGCCTCGAGGCCCACATCTTTGTGGAAATCACGGCCGCAGGCGGCCCATAAATCCTCAAAAACCTGGGGCACCGTAACAATCGTCGGGCCAAGATCGAAACGATGCCCGTTTTGCCAGATGGCAGAGCCGCGCCCGCCAGGCGTATCCAGTCGATCCAGCACCGTCACGCGGTAACCTTTGGCGCCGAGACGCATGGCGGAGGCAAGTCCACCGAGACCAGCCCCGATGACGATCGCTTGCGAAGACGGTGCGGTTGAGGCGCTGTCCATGGACGAGGTTTGTGTCAACATATGGACAGCCTACATGTGTCAAGTTAAATTGACAATCGCCGATTGCTGTTCTTTATTAGGCTTGTATCCCATGCGCGCCTTGTCCCGAGCGGGGTCAAAGCGCCACTATCAACGCCGCCAAAGGTGACCACTATCACGACCGTCAGCCTCAGCTTCTTTCGCTTTGCGCCGGGAATGGCACGCATCTGGGCGTTTGCCATGATGGGCCTCGCGCGACCGGCTATGGCGCGTGTGGACGGCATCGGGTTCTGGAAACTCTGTGGATCAGGCACCGGAGAGGGCTTCACGCCTCTGCCCAACACCGGCGTCTACGCGATCCTCGCCACTTGGCCTGACCTCGAGACCGCACAGCACCGGATTGCCCAATCGGGCGTCTACAAACGCTACCGTGCACGAGCCGTCGAAGATTGGACTGTATATCTCGCGCCTACGTCCGTGCGCGGGCAATGGTCCGGTGTCACGCCCTTTGAGGCCGAAAGCCAACACGCATCCGGACCAGTTGCAGCCCTCACCCGCGCGACGATCAAACCATCGGCCGCATTGCGATTCTGGAAACGCGTGCCGGACATCAGCACGGTGATCGGACTGGACAACAACGTGGTTTTCAAGATCGGCATCGGAGAGATGCCCCTGTTGCACCAAGTCACCTTTTCGATCTGGCCCGACACCACCACGATGGCCGATTTCGCCCGCGCTGACGGGCCGCATGCCCGCGCCATCAAGGCCGTGCGCGCCGGTGATTGGTTCCAAGAGGAACTTTATGCTCGCTTCCAGGTCACCGCGTGCGACGGCACGTGGAACGGTCACCCCCCATTGCAAAGTATTGGACTACACTGATGAGTGCGCCTTTCCCGTTTTCTGCCATTGTAGGTCAGGACGACATGAAAACCGCGATGATCCTGACGGCGATTGACCCCGGTCTAGGTGGGGTCTTGGTGTTTGGCGACCGCGGAACGGGAAAATCCACAGCGGTTCGGGCACTGGCCGCCCTTTTGCCCCCGATTGAGATGATCGCCAGCTGTCCCGTGAATTCCGCCAAGGTGAAGGACTGTCCAGAATGGGCTGATATCGCTGATAAATCGGTCGTGGAGCGC
>JBCBWJ010000314.1:0-4169 GCA_039817165.1 Pseudomonadota bacterium
TCGCCGGCGCGGTGAAAAAGCTGGTCGAGAGCGAGTTGGGCTGGGTGCGCGTTCGCGGCGAGGTCGGACGCGTGGTGCTTGCGCGCTCCGGCCACCTCTATTTCGACCTCAAGGATGAGCGCAATGTGCTCTCTTGCATGACGTGGAAAGGCCAGGTGCCGGGTCTGGGCATCATGCCCGAAGAGGGGATGGAGGTGGTCGCCGAAGGCCGCATGACCGCCTCGGGCTTCCAATCCAAATTTTCGCTCAATGCGCAGAACGTCTCGATCGCGGGCGAGGGGGCGCTGATGGCGCTTTTGGAAAAGCGCAAAAAGGCGCTGACCGCCGAAGGGCTCTTTGACGAGGCCCGCAAACAGCCCATCCCCTATTTGCCCGACATCATCGGCGTGGTCACCTCGCTGCAGGGCGCCGTGATCCGCGACATCCTGCACCGGTTGCGCGACCGGTTTCCGCGCAAGGTGCTCGTTTGGCCCGTGGCCGTGCAGGGTGAGCGCTGCGCGCCAGAGGTGACGCGCGCCATCGAGGGGTTCAACGCGCTCTCGCCCGGGGGCGCGATGCCCCGGCCTGATCTGTTGATCGTCGCGCGCGGCGGCGGCTCGGTCGAGGATCTTTGGGGGTTCAACGAGGAAAGCGTGGTGCGCGCGGCGGCGGCCTCGGACATCCCGCTGATTTCCGCTGTGGGCCACGAGACCGACACGACGCTCATTGATTTTGCCGCCGATCGACGCGCGCCTACGCCCACGGCCGCCGCGGAAATGGCGGTGCCGGTGCGGCTCGATCTTCTGGCCTGGCTCGACGGACAAGAGGCGCGGCTCACCGGTGCGCTCAGCAATGGCATCAAAACCCGCCGCCAGCGGGTGAGCGACCTGTCCCGCGCGCTGCCCCGCCCCGACGCGCTGCTTGAGACACCGCGCCAAAGACTGGATAGCCTGTCTGATCGTCTGCCCCTCGGCCTGATCCGCGGGGTGGAGCGCCGCCGCCTGCGCCTGTCTGACATCTCGGGCGTGTTGCGCCCCAGTGTCCTGCGCCGCGGGGTGGAGGCGGATCGGCAGCGGCTCAGCAACGCTGTCGGGCGATTGAACCTAGACGCGCTCGGGCGCGATCTGGCGCGAAAATCCTCTGATCTGGACGCCGTGCTCGCCCGTTTGTCCAAAGCCGCCACCCGTCAGGTCGAGCGCTGGTCAGACCGGCTCGATGGGCTGGAGCGGTTGCGCCAAACCGTGGGCTATGAGGCGACATTGCAGCGCGGCTACGCGGTCATGCGCGGCGACGGAGAGGTGGTCACGACCCGTGCAGCCGCCAAAAAGGCCGCCCAGCTTGAGGTGCAATTCGCCGACGGCCGGTTGGAGATCGGCGGCGCTGCGTCAAAGACCAAGGCTGCTGCTAAGACGGTCAAACCTGCGCCCGATCAGGGCAGTTTGTTTTGATGGGGGAAACCGGGGGCGGTGTTGTTGAATGCACAGCATTCGACGATTTTCTGGGGATAAGTCTGCCCCCAAGGTCGGAAATATGAAAGCAAATCTCATCGCAAAACCCAATAAAACGCCAGAGCCCTGCTATCGCTTCTCACATCAAGGCAAACCGATAACGCGTTGATCAAACACCGACTTCCGGCCCAAGGCACATCAACGGCTCAGGGCTCTTGCGCACCTCGTATAGCTGCGTCTGGGACGGGTCATTTTCAAACCGCGCTGTCAGGCCACCCGCGCTGATCTCAAAGCTCCAGCATTGCGGCACCGGCTGATCTTCATAGACAAAACAGATCAGCTCACCTTCCTCGTACCACTCCCCGTCCTTGCACTTCCCATCCAGAAAAGTCCAACGGACACGGCGGTTTGGAAGGTACTCTTCAGCCCCATAAGGCTCCCCGTCAGAGGCAAAAAAGAAGGTCTTGCCAAGGGTGTATTCGTCAAATTCCTGCCCGCTTACGGCCAGGGCCGGATCAGCGGTGAGGCTGAGCGCCAGAAGACAGGAGAGATGGAGCGGTTTGCGCATGGCTCGAGTGTGCCAGATGCGCCCCGGCCTGACCACCGCGTTGTCCCGTGGCATTCCGCCCCAAGGGCCCCTGTGGCCTGATCCCACCGATCCCGGCGACCTCACCCGGCACCGCCTGCCAGACGTCGCACAAGGGGTTCATCAGCCGAAACCACAGCTTGGGCCAGAGCGCGATCACCCCCATGACCGGCAAGGCATAGGGCAGCTGCGGCATCGCATCCGGATCAAGCTGCAAGGCAGGATAGGCGCGGTTCGGGCTCATGTGATGGTCCGAATGGCGCGGTGCGTTGACCATCAAGGCCGACGAAAACACATCCGGCGCGTTCCACGCATGCTGCGGCCCCACCGGTTCGAGCCGTCCATCGGCCTGCGCGATCCGCCGCAACCCGTAATGCTGCACGTAATCCGACATCAGGATCTGCACCTGTGCGTGTACTACGATCGACAAGAACGCCAGCCCGCCGATCCAGCCAAAGCCCGCGACAACCGCCCCCAAAACAGCCGCCCCGCCGCCCACGTACACAACAAAAGGATGCCCCAGCCAAGATTTCCCGGCCCGCGCCCGCCGCGCCGTTTCAAGCGCCAAAGCGGTCATAAAGGACTGCCGCGTGACCCGTGCCATGTAGCGGTAAAAGGTTTCGCCCCGCGGGGCAGAGTTCGGATCTCGGTCGCTGCCCACATGTACGTGATGGATCAGCAGATGCGCACTGGCGTGATGCCCGGCCAGCAGCGAGGTATACATCCAGCGCCCCAGCCACCGCATCCACCGCGCGGGTTTGTGGATCAGCTCATGGGCCACCGGGTGCGAAATCTGGCCAAAAATCAGCCCGGCGCCGCCGCCGAGGGCCACCCGCTCGGCCACCGAAAGCCCGCTGGGTCCCGCCACGCCCCAAAGTGCGGCCACGAGCATCGCGAAATGCAACCCCCCCAACAGGACCAAAAGCGTCTCACTGGCCGGAAACTCCGCCTCCGGGTCGGCGCTGCCTGACGCCGCGGAGACGAGCCTGTCCATCGAGGCCACGAGCACCGTCATGTACAAAAGCGCCCCCCACGCCCAAACCCCGCCCAAAACGGCGGCCGCGCCCACCAAAAGGCAGGGCGCTATCGTGACAAGGGCGAAGATCGGCATCAAAGGGGCAACTCCGGCGCAGACATGTCCAAGCGCGAAAGATACCCCGCGCGAGCTGAAAAAGCAGAGGTTTCGGCGGACTGGTTAACAGATCACCGCATATTTCGACCATGGGTGGTGCGCGGGCGCGCGACTTCTCAGAAAGGTTGTTGTCTCGGTCAAAAATGGGTCCTCTGCGGCGACATTGTTCGCAACCCAACCTGCCACCCGAATCGCCTTGGCGCGCCAACCCCTTGAACGGCGACGTCCGCATACAGGCTTCCATCCGCCCCCCGCGCGCGATACGTGAAAGGAAAGCAGGCCGGAGGACGCCGGGAATGGCATTTTTCAAGAAACTCAAAGAGCGGATGTTCAAATCCTCCTCGAAGATCGATGAGGGGCTCGACGCCATTGTCGAGGATGGCGGCGCCCAAGACACCCCCGAGGTGCAGCCGGAAGAGGCCCCCATTGATCTGGCACCCATTGACCCCGCGCCCATTGACCCGGCACCGATCGCAGAGGCACCCCGTCCCGAGCCCGAGCCCGAGCCCGAGCCCGAGCCCGAGCCCGAGCCCGAGCCCGAGCCGGACCCTGAACCCCAAACGGCGCTGGACCCTGAACCCACGCCAGACCCAGAACCCGCGCCCGCCCCAAAACCCGGTCTCCTGGGCCGTCTCCTCGGCCGCACGGAAACGCAGACTGTCATGCGCCGCGCGCTCGATGACGACATGCTCGAACAGCTCGAGGACCTGCTGATCACAGCCGATATGGGCGTCGACACCGCCCTGCGCGTCACCGCCAACATGGCCGAAGGGCGGATGGGCAAAAAACTCTCGACCCGCGAGATCAAGGAACTGATGGCCCAGGAAATTGCCCGCATCATGGAGCCCGTCGCCCGCCCCATGTCGCTCTATCCCAAACGCCCGCAGGTGGTGCTGGTGGTGGGCGTCAACGGGTCCGGCAAGACCACGACCATCGGCAAACTCGCCAGCCAGTTCAAGGCCGCGGGCAAATCCGTGGTGATCGCGGCAGGCGACACATTCCGCGCCGCCGCCGTGGAACAGCT
>JBCBWJ010000315.1:0-4157 GCA_039817165.1 Pseudomonadota bacterium
CACATCCGGAGGCGCGAATTGCTCTGCTCGAGGCCTGCCGTGTGGGTGAGGGTCCCGCTGGGCGCAACTCAGGCTTCATGATTGATCTGCCCCATGATCTGTCCTCGAGTGACTATGGCGGTGAGGCCGAGAGCGACCGCACCCAGATTGCCCTCAATCGGGCGGGCATTGATTTTGCCGCCGAGATGGCTGCCGATTTCGATTTGGGCCCAGAGGCATTTGAGCGCACAGGAAAGATCAACGCCGCGGCCACAGCCAAGGGCGCCCAGCACAATCGCGATTATGCCGCCCATCTGGCGCGTCTTGGCGAGACAAGCGCGTTGCTGGACGCGGCGCAGATGCAGGAGGTGACGGGCAGCGACTATTACCAAAGCGGGCTGTTCACGCCGGGCACCGCGATGATCCAACCGGCCCTTTACGTGCGCGGGGTGGCGGCGGGCCTGCGGACGAACCGGGTGAGCGTGTTTGAAAATTCACCTGTGAACGCGCTCTCGTGCAACGGGGTCTGGCGGGCGCAGACGCCCAAAGGGTCGGTGCGCGCGCCCAAGGTGATCTTGGCCGTCAACGGCCACGCCAACAGTTTCGGACAGTATCGCGGGCGGCTTTTACACGTCTTCACCTATGGATCGATGACCCGGGCGTTGAGCGCAGGCGAGGTGCAGCGTCTTGGCGGTCAGGCCCGTTGGGGGGCGACCTCTGCGGACCCGATGGGCACCACCGTGCGGCGTGTTTCCGGGACGGGTGGGGACCGGATCGTGGTGCGCAATCGCTTTACCTGCGATCCCTCGATGGAGGTGGGCGAGGCGCGCATCGCCTCTGTCGCCCGCGATCATGACCGCGCTTTTCAGCGCCGGTTCCCGATGCTGGCCGGTGTGGAGATGGAGTATCGGTGGGGCGGTCGGCTCTGCCTCAGCCGCAATGGTGTTGCGGCCTTTGGCGAGGTGGAGGACGGGCTTTTTTCGGCCTGTTGTCAGAACGGGTTGGGCACCGCCAAAGGCACAATGCTGGGTCTAGCAGCGGCGGATCTTGCGTCGGGCACGCAGAGCTGGATGGTCGATCATCTGCTGGCGCAGGACGCGCCGGTGAGACTGCCGCCTGCGCCATTGACCTTTCTTGGGGCCAATGCCGTGATGCGGTGGGGGGAATGGCGCGCAGGGCGCGAAAAGTAGCCACTCGCCGCTCCTTTACGGGCGCGTCTCGTTCATCCTTTGGCCAGATCGGTGAGGATCGGACAATCGGGGCGGTTGTCACCCGCGCAAGCCGTGACGAGATCCGACAGTGTCATGCGCATTTCTTCCAGTTGCCGGATCTTGTCTTCGATGTCCTGCAGGTGCTCTTGCGCCAAAGCCTTCACATCCCCGCTGGCCCGGCCCTTATCTTCGTAGAGCGCGATGAGCTTTCGGCATTCCTCGATGGAGAACCCGAGCGTCCGCGCGCGGCCCAGAAACCTCAGCGTGTGGACGTCTGTCCGGGCAAACACCCGGTAGCCATTGCTGTCACGCCGCGGTGTGATGAGGCCGATCTCCTCGTAGTACCGGATGGTCTTGGCGGGCAGGCCGGTCTGAGCGGCGATCTCTCCGATGGTCATGGGCGCGCGCCCCTGTTGACCCTACGCAAGCGTAGGGAATTTGTCACAACGAAAACCGAGCTCAGCGCCATGGCCCCGGCCGCCAGCATTGGTGAGAGCATCACACCAAGCCCCGGGTAGAGCGCCCCCGCCGCCACCGGGATCAGGGCGGCATTGTAGGCGAAGGCCCAAAACAGGTTTTGCCTGATGTTGCGCATCGTTCGGGCCGACAGGGTCATGGCCGTTACAACGCCCCGCGGGTCGCCGGAGACAAGCACGATATCCGCTGCCTCAATCGCCACATCCGTGCCGGACCCCACAGCGATGCCCACATCGGCCAGAGCCAGCGCTGGGGCGTCGTTGATCCCGTCGCCCACGAACGCCACCGGCCCAAATCTCCGCCGCAGCGCCGCAAGCGCGGTCTGTTTGTCGCCGGGCAACAGCTCGGCCTCGACCCTGTCTATGCCCAAGGTGGCACCAATGGCCTCGCCCGTCGCGCGTGTGTCGCCTGTCAGCATCGCCACCTGCACCCCTTGGGCTTTGAGCGACGCAATCGCCTCTGCCGCGCCGTCCTTGACCTGATCGGTCACTGACAGCACCATCAGGCACCGCCCGTCGATCGCGGCGAAAACAGGGGTCTGTGCGCGGGCGGTCATGATCTCTGCCACGCGCGCAAAGTCACCTGTATCCACGCCGTGTTCTGCCATCAAACGCACTGTTCCGATGAGCACCTCGCGGGTCTCGACACGCGCGCTCAGGCCCCGACCTTGCAGCGCCGTGACCTCCTCTGCCGGGGCAAGCTGGGTGTCAGCGGCGGCCAGTATGGCAACCGCAATGGGATGTTCCGACCGCTGCTCGGCACTGGCCACGAGGCGCATCACCTCGGCCTCATCTGCACCCTCAGCGACCTCGATCTGTGCCACCTCCGGTCGGCCTTGGGTTAGCGTGCCGGTCTTGTCAAAGGCCAACACGCGCACCTCTTCCAACGGTTGCAGCGCCTCACCTTTGCGGAACAAAACGCCCAACTCTGCCGCCCGCCCTGTGCCCACCATGATCGAAGTGGGTGTGGCAAGCCCCATCGCACAGGGGCAGGCGATGATCAGAACGGACACGCCCGCCACCAGGGCGAAACTGAGCGCCGGATCCGGGCCAAAGGTCAACCAAGCCGCCACGCTCAGACCCGCAATCACAATGACCACCGGCACGAAAAGACCCACCACCCGATCAGCCAGCGATTGGATCGGCAGTCGCGCCCCCTGTGCCGTTTGGACCATGTCCACGATCCGTGCGAGCACCGTGTCGCGGCCGACATGCGTGGCCTCCATCACCAGCGCGCCCTGACCATTGAGCGTGCCGCCCGTCAGCGCCGAGTGTGCGGTCTTCTCGACCGGCACCGCCTCGCCCGTGAGCATGCTTTCGTCAACGAAAGACCGCCCTTCGATCACACGCCCATCCACCGGCACCCGGTCACCGGGTTTCACAACCAAAATGTCGCCGGCACGCACAAGGCTGAGGTCGACAGGCGTCACCAGGTCGCCCTGCCGAATATGCGCCTGCGCCGGTTGCAGCCCGACAAGCGCCCGGATCGCAGCACCCGCTTGCCCGCGCGCCCGCGCCTCAAGCCAGCGACCCAGAAGGATCAGGGTTACGATCACCGCGGCTGCCTCAAAATACACCGCCCGCGTGCCTGCAGGCATCAGCGCCGGCGCGAACAGGGCCACGCTGGAATACACCCACGCCGCCGACGCGCCCAAGGCCACGAGCGAATTCATGTCCGGCGCGCCTCTGAACAGCGCTGGAAACCCACGGGCGAAGAAGTCACGACCGGGCCAGCACAGAACCAACGTCACAAGCAGGTATTGAAGCGTCCAGAACACGGTCTGCCCGATGCTCTCATGAATGAGATGATGCAGCGCCGGCACAAGATGCCCGCCCATTTCGGTCACAAAAACCGGGAGCGTGAAGACGCCCGCGATGAAGAAACGGCGGCGTGCTTCAAGGGCTTCGGCATCCTCGCGCGGCGCCAAGGGGGTGCCCGTCTCAGACACGCGCGCAGGGTAGCCCGCAGAGGTCAGCGCGTCCGCCAGGCTTTGCGCGGTGACATCGGGCGCCTCAACGAGGGCTGAGCGCGCGGCAAAGTTCACCCGCGCGTCCATCACGCCCGGCACGGCCGCCAAAGCACGCTCCGCCCGGCCCGCGCATCCGGCGCAGGACATGCCATCAATTTCAAAGCGCATCGGCTGGGTGGTCATGATTTTGGACCCCTTTGCATGGGATATAAGGGTTCCAGTCACTGGAAGGTCAAGGGTGGAAACTGCGGTGCTACCGGATCCCGGCGTTCAAACCCGCCAGAGCAAATTGCGGCACATAGGCCCCAAGTGCGGCGGCCCTGCCGGGATCAGAGGCATTGCCATCAAGCCCGCGCTTCTTCACGCCCTGCAGAATAGCCGCCATGCGGAAAAAGCTGAAGGCGAGGTAGAAATTGAAATCCTCGATCCCCGGCAGACCCCGCCGCGCGCAGTAGGTCTCAATGAACTGCGCATCCGACCACAGCCCGCCGCCGCGCGGTCCACACCCCCAAGGCCCCGCC
>JBCBWJ010000316.1:0-4157 GCA_039817165.1 Pseudomonadota bacterium
TTGCCGATCATGGGCCAGCATCCCCTTCCGTCTTGACCCAATGTAACAGGACAAGCCCTATCAGGAAAAGAACTATGAGCGGCGTGACGCCCACCTGCTGGCTGCCACTGAGGCTGGTCACCACACCAACCGACAGCGGCGCAATGAAACTGGTGGCCTTGCCCGCCAACGCATAAAGGCCAAACGCCTCCGCCATGCGCCCGCCTTGGGCCTGGCGCACCATCATGGACCGGCTCGCGGCCTGGATCACCCCACCCGCGGCCCCGATGATCGCGCCAAGCACGTAAAACGTGATATCCGGCAGCCGGGACGTCGGGTCGACAGGGATACCGAAGACGCTGTCACGCCCCACAAACACCACGCAAATCGCAACCGCCGTCAGCGCGAGAATGCAGACCCTAATCACGGGTTTTGGCCCAAACCGATCATCGGCAAACCCGCCCAGCCACGCAAACACCGCGCCCGAAATGATGGCGAGAATGCCGAAAATACCGGTGTCGATGATGCTCCACTCCAGCACCCCCGCCGCATAGATCCCACCAAAGAAATACATCCCGTTGAGCGCATCACGGTAAAACATCGAAGAGCTGAGATACGCAAACAGCGACGGTGTCTGCGGCAAGCACCGGATCGTTGTGCCAAGCCCTCGCAACGCACGGCGCAACGCCCCGGGCGGCGGGCGAACAGGCTTGGGGTCGCGCACCCACAAAAAGAACGGAATGATGAAAACGGCGTACCAGATCGCGGTGAACGGCCCGACAAACCGCGTGCCTTCGCGCATCCCGGCATCCAACCCCAGAATGGGGTCAATGCCCAACAGGGTCTTGCCCGTGGCCGCCCCTTCCGCAAACAAAAGCAGCATCGCCACAAGCGCCACCAACCCCCCAGTATAGCCAAAGGCCCAGCCCTTGCCGGAGATCCGCCCGATCTCCTCTCGCGTGCCCAGATCAGGCAGCATGGAATTGGTGAAGATCGTGGCAAACTCCATCCCCACAAGGCCAAGCGCAAAGCTGAGCAGGATGAGGGTCAGCGGATACTCCACCGGCACCGCCAGCCACAGCCCCGCAGCACCCACCACGTAAAACAGCGAAAACACCCAGATCCACCGCAACCGATTGCCATAGGTGTCCGCCACAGCACCCAGAACAGGCGCCATCACCGCAATGCACAGACCCGCCGCACCCACGGTGAACCCCCACGTGGACTGCGCCCGCGCACCGTCGCCGATGATTTCCTTGATGTAGGGCGCAAAGATAAAGGTGATCAGCAGCGTGGCATAGGGCTGGCTTGCCCAGTCGAAAAAGAACCAGCCCCAGATCCGCTTGCGCGCCGACATCGTGACCCCCGATTTGCCTGGGGGGACTAGATAGGCTCAGGGCTAAGCTGGCAAGCGTTTCATTGGGCCGCCGCGGCCCGTTCAGGCGGCCACGCGCGCGCATCTTCGGCCTCTGACCATGCCACAAACGAGGGCGGCAATGGCGGGGCGGCATCCGTGAACCCCATCTCCTCGGCCACCCGCACGGGCGAGACAATCCCGCTGCGATCCGTCACCGCCGTGCGGAACATCGCATGGTTGGCACACTCGCCATTGGTCTTCCACATCGACTGCTCAATGTAGAAAAACCGGTCATCCCACGACACCAGCCGCGAATTCATCTCGATCTTTTCAAACATCCGAATGCGACGGCGATAACGCACCGCAACCCCCGCCACCGTCAGCCCCCATTTCTGCTGGCGCAAAATCACATCGAGGCCCGTGCGCACCGCAAACGGGATCCGCCCCAGATCATAAAGCGTCAGGGTCCGCCCGTTGTTGAGCTCCATGAAAATGTCGATGTCCCACGGCAGGCAAGTGTGCGTTGAGACATGCACGTCAAGCGGCCCAAGCCGGGGCAGGCGGCGCACTTTGAGATACTGATGGATCATACGAATGACAGGGTACATGGGGGCCATCCTCGTGGTGATTTGGTCAGGAGGTGACCTTGCCCCTCGCTTGCGTCAACCTGAACCTCGCGTAATGCTTGCGCTTTGAGGCGGGCGCGCATAGGTCTCAATGCGCGAAAACACCAAGGATGTTGCCCATGCTGTCGCTCTTTCAGATCCTGATGCTGATCCTCGATGTGGTTTGGTTTTTGATCATCATCCAAGTGATCATGAGCTGGCTCATCCAGTTTCAGGTGCTCAACCTGCGCCAGCCCATTGTGTCGCAAATCTGGGACGGCCTGACCCGGCTTCTGGAACCGCTCTATCGCCCCATACGGCGCATCCTGCCGCAGATGTCCGGCATCGATCTGGCCCCACTTGTGGCGCTCATCGGCGTGTATGCCTTGCGGATCATCTTGCTCAACAACATCTCTGCCTTCGCCTGACGACGGCGCCGCGGACCAAAGCGCTTTACTCTGCACCAGGCGCCACACTGCACTTGTTTACCGAATCTTAGTGTGAGAGATTCACAGCTAACAAGCAGTCGATAAAAATTTACAGGTCCTCCATGCACAGTGCTGCCACGCTTTTGCACGATGTCTTTGGTTTCTCCGCGTTCCGCCCGGGACAAGAAGAAATCGTGCACACCGTGGCAGAGGGCGCACCCACCCTCGCCATCATGCCCACGGGCGGCGGCAAGTCTCTTTGCTTCCAACTGCCCGCCCTGATGCGCGACGGTGTGACCGTGGTCATCTCGCCACTCATCGCCCTCATGCGCGATCAGGTCCGCGCGCTGAAAGCCGTGGGCGTCGAGGCCGGCGCGCTCACCTCCGGCAACACCGAAGAAGAAACCGCCGAGGTGTGGCAGGCGCTTGAGGACGGCCGGCTGAAGCTTCTTTACCTCGCGCCCGAACGCCTCGCCGCGGGGTCCGCCATGGGCATGTTGCGCCGCATCGGCGTCACGATGATCGCGGTGGATGAGGCGCATTGCGTCTCTCAATGGGGCCACGATTTCCGCCCGGATTACCTCCGCATCGGGGAGCTGCGCCGCGCCCTCAACGTCCCACTCGCCGCCTTCACCGCCACCGCAGATGCCGAAACCCGTGACGAGATCGTGGAAAAGCTCTTTGACGGCGCCCCGCCCAAAACCTTCCTCCACGGCTTTGACCGGCCCAACATCCACCTCGCCTTTTCCGAGAAAAACCAACCGCGCCAACAGGTGACGCAGTTCATCGCGGCCCGCAAAGGGCAATCCGGCATCGTCTATTGCGGCACGCGCGCGAAAACCGAAACCCTCGCCCAAGCCCTGCGCGAGGGCGGCCACAACGCCACGCATTACCACGGCGGGATGGAGGCCGAAGATCGCCGCCACGTAGAGACGCGCTTCAACACCGAGGACGGGCTGATCGTCGTCGCCACGGTGGCCTTTGGCATGGGCGTAGACAAACCCGATATCCGCTGGGTCGTGCATGCCGATCTGCCCAAATCCATTGAGGCGTATTACCAAGAGATCGGCCGCGCAGGCCGCGATGGTGCCCCCGCCGAGACCCTGACGCTCTTTGGCTTCGATGACATTCGCCTGCGCCGCAGCCAGATCGACGAAGGGCTCGCACCCCCCGAACGCCGCGCCGCCGATCACGGACGTCTCAATGCGCTGCTTGGTCTGGCCGAAGCGCTCAAATGCCGCCGACAGGTGCTCCTGTCCTATTTCGGCGAAACGGCAGACCCCTGCGGCAATTGCGATCTATGCGCCAAACCCCCGGACGTTTATGACGCCACCCAAACTGTGCAAAAAGCGCTCTCTGCCGCCCTGCGCACCGGCGAGTATTTCGGTCAAGGTCACCTGATCGACGTGCTCACCGGCAATGAGACGGAAAAGGTGAAAGCCCGCGGTCACAACAGTCTGCCCACCTTCGGCGTGGGCAAGGACATGTCCAAACGCGCCTGGCAGGCGGTGTTCCGCCAGATCCTCGGCCTCGACCTCGTTCGCCCCGATCCCGAACGCCACGGCGCACTGCGGATCATGGAAAAGGCCCACCCGATCCTGCGCGGCGAAGACACGATTGAACTGCGCCGCGACGCGATGGCCAACACCCCCGCCCGCCCCGAGGCCCGCGCGCTTGTGGCCGAGGAAGACGCGCCGCTGCTCTCTGCGCTCAAGGCCAAACGCCGCGAATTGGCAGAGGCCGCGCGCCTGCCCGCCTACATCGTCTTCAACGACCGCACGCTCATTG
>JBCBWJ010000317.1:0-4133 GCA_039817165.1 Pseudomonadota bacterium
CTCTCGAGAATGCCTCACTCCGAGTGTTTCCGAAGCCACTCGCGAGCTTGATCTCGATAGCGGCTCTTGCGATGCATCCATCGGTCGGTGTGGGGATGAATCACATCGCCATCAGGGATGAAGGTCACATCCAGGAAAGAGGCGTCAAAGGTGCTGGCCCCGGCGGCGTCATCGAAGTCATCGACACCATTGGGCCCGCTGGACGCGGTGGTCGTGCCGGTGTTGAGGTTGGATTCACTTGCGTTGTTGTTGGTGAACCCGCGCAGGTCACCGGTGGAGAACATGACCCCGCTGTCACCCGGCACAACCCCGTCAGAGATCGTATCCCCATTGGTGTAGATGCCAGAGCTGTCCGGATCCCCGGTGTAGGTCGCATCGACCACTTCGACACTGTCGCCGAAGATGTTTTCGGCCATTTGCTCGGCCGTTGCAGTTCTGTTGATTGGCAGCTCGACACCAGCAACCATAGTAGCCCACCTCGTTTCCTGCCGAGGTCAAGACGCAATCGCGTCGGCCAATGCCGATCATTGTGGGTGCCTGAATACCCGCTCGATTGTCGGCCATTTTTGGCCGTGAATGCCCTGCCTCGGGTCTGTTATTGTTGAAATGATTACCAGAATCCGGCGGGCTTGTTAAGCCTTATTCACCGCGTGGGATTTATCGTGTAGGGGTGTGGCGGCCCGACCAAAAGGTGCGTTTCATGACTGACCCTGTTGATCCTGCCGCGCTGACGGCTGATCTGATCCGATGCCCCTCTGTCACCCCTGAAGAAGCGGGGGCCTTGGTGCTTTTGGACCGGTTGCTGAGCGCTGCGGGCTTTGAGTGCACGCGCGTGGACCGCGGCGAGGTGTGCAATCTCTACGCCCGTTGGGGGGCAAAGGGGGCTGCGCGTACTTTCGGGTTCAACGGGCACACGGATGTGGTGCCTGTGGGCGATGAGACGGCATGGAGCGTGCCGCCCTTTTCGGCCACGATCCGCGACGAGATGATCTGGGGGCGGGGGGCCACGGACATGAAATCAGGTGTCGCCGCTTTTGCTGCCGCCGCGGTGGATTTCGTCACGCAGACCCCGCCCGAGGACGGCTCAGTGGTGCTGGCGATCACCGGGGATGAGGAAGGCGACGCGCTGGACGGCACCGTCGCGTTGCTGGACTGGATGGACGCGCAGGGCGAGGCGATGGATGCCTGCCTTGTGGGCGAGCCCACCTGCCCCAACCGCATGGGCGAGATGATGAAGATCGGGCGGCGCGGATCGCTCTCTGCGTGGATCACGGTCACGGGGGTGCAGGGGCATTCGGCCTATCCGCATCGTGCGCGCAACCCGTTGCCCGCGATGGCGCGGTTGGTGGATCGGTTGTCGTCGCACAGGCTGGACGAGGGGACGGATCATTTTGATGCCTCAACCTTGGCCGTGGTCAGCATTGAAACCGGCAATGACACCACCAACGTGATCCCGGCGACGTGTCGCGCGACAGTGAACATTCGGTTCAATGACACCCATAGCGGCGCGGGTCTGACCGATTGGTTGCAGGGCGAGCTTGATCGACTGGCCACGGAGTTCGACGTGGCCGTCGATATGAATGTGAAGGTATCTGGTGAAAGCTTTCTCACCCCGCCGGGGCACTTGTCGGCGCTGGTGGCCCGCGCGGTGGAGGCCGAGACGGGTCTGGTGCCGGAGCTTTCCACGACTGGCGGCACGTCGGATGCGCGCTTTGTCAAAGACCATTGCCCGGTGGTGGAGTTTGGCCTTGTCGGTCAGACCATGCATCAGGTTGATGAGCGCGTTGAGATCGCGCAGATCCACACCCTGAAGGCAATCTATGTCCGGATCCTGCGGGAGTATTTCGCGTGACGCTTGAGGTCGGCCCGACGCGGGACATTGCCGCCTGTCTGGAGCTGCGCCGCGTGGTTTTCATGCTCGAACAAGACGTGTCAGAAGACGAAGAGCGGGATGGCAAGGACGGTGAGGCCCATCACATTCTGGCGCGTCAGGGCGACCGCGCCGTGGGGTGCGCGCGGATTTTGGTCGATGGGGAGACGGGCAAGATCGGGCGCGTGTGTGTGCTGGCCGACCACCGCGGCACCGGGCTGGGTAAGGCCTTGATGGCGGCATGTCTCGATCACCTTGGGTCGATGCCCGGTGTGACCCGCGCTGTGCTGGGCGCGCAGACCCATGCGCTTGGGTTTTACGAGAGCCTCGGGTTTACGGCCTTCGGGCCAGAGTTTCTGGATGCCGGCATTCCGCACCTGATGATGGAGCGCGCGCTTTGAGCCGTGCCACCTTGGTTGTGATGCTGAAGGTGCCGCGCGTGGGGCAGGTCAAAACCCGGCTGGGGCGCGAGATCGGGATGACCCGGGCGGCGTGGTGGTTTCGCCACCAAGTGACGCGGGTGTTGCGCCGGACCATGGACCCGCGCTGGCAGACCGTGCTGGCTGTGGCGCCGGATCGTGAGGGTCTGATGTATCGAGGGTGGCCCGCTCATCTGGTCCGCATTCCGCAAGGCGGTGGTGATCTGGGTGCGCGCATGGGGCGGCTGATGCGCGGCTTGCCGCCCGGGCCGGTGTGCATCATCGGGGGCGATATTCCCGGTGTCACGCGCGGCCATGTGGCGCGCGCCTTTAGGGCGTTGGGGGATCATGATGCGGTTTTTGGACCCGCGGTGGATGGTGGGTATTGGCTGGTGGGCCTCAAGCGCAGTGGCGCTGTGCCGCCCACGCTGTTTCAAAATGTGCGCTGGTCCACGGCCTATGCTCTGGCTGACAGCCGTGCCAGCCTGCCCGGGGCCCGCATTGCATTGGTTGATACATTGCAGGATGTCGACACCGCCGCTGACTTGAGGGCGCCATGCGTCTGGGCTTGATCGTTCTTTGCGCGGGGTATGTGCTCAGCCAGTTCTTTCGGGCTTTTCTGGCCGTGCTCACGGATGTTTTGGCGCGTGATATCGGGGCGACGGCAGATGACCTCGCCCTCGCGTCCGGACTTTGGTTCATCACCTTTGCGGCCATGCAGATCCCTGTGGGCTGGGCGCTGGACCGGATTGGGCCACGGCGCACGGCCTCGGTTCTGCTGCTGGTGGGCGGGGGCGGTGGCGCGGTGTTGTTCGCTTTGGCCACCGGGCCTTTGCAGGTGAATGTCGCGATGATGCTGATTGGTGTGGGCTGTTCGCCCGTCTTGATGGCATCCTATTTCATTTTCGCACGGGAGTTTCCGCCCGCACGGTTTGCCACGCTTGCGGCGTTGATGTTGGGCGTGGGGTCCTTGGGCAACCTTGTTGCGTCCTATCCGATGGCGCTTGCGGCAGACACGTTGGGATGGCGGGCCAGTCTGCTGGGTCTGGCGGCGGTGTCTGTGGCCGTGGCGCTTGGGGTCTTCCTGACCGTGCGCGACCCGGACCGCGTGGACGCCGAGGCGGGGGGATCGCTGCTCAGCCTGCTGCGGATGCCCGCGCTTTGGGCCATCGTCCCGTTGATGATCGTGGCCTATGCGCCCGCGGCGGCGATCCGTGGGCTTTGGATGGGGCCATATCTCATCGATATGCATGGGCTTAGCACCGCCCAGGTCGGTCAAGCCACGCTGATCATGGGTGTGGCGATGATCCTTGGCACCTTTGCCTACGGCCCGCTCGATCGGATGTTGGGCACACGGAAATGGGTGGTTCTCGGGGGCAATCTGCTGTGTGCGGCGGCGATCCTTGGGCTGGCCGTCACGGTGCAGAGCGGGGTGATCCTGGCCATTGCGCTCTGTGCGCTTCTGGGGTTTTTCGGGGCGACCTTCCCGGTGATCATCGCCCATGCGCGCGCGTTTTTTCCGCCCGCCTTGGCCGGGCGTGGGGTGACCCTGATGAACCTCTTCGGGATTGGCGGTGTGGGTCTTTTGCAGTTCGCGTCCGGCCCGGTGCACAGTGCCGCGTTGGCGGGGTCGGGGCCGGCGGTGGCCTATGCCACGCTCTTTGCGATGTTCGGGCTGAGCTTGCTGGTGGGCTGCGCGATCTACCTTTTGAGCCGCGACGCTACGACCTGAGATAGCCCTTTCCCCGCGCCGGTCTTGGGTTTAAGACCCGCCACGGGTAGATCCCGACATTGGAGAGTTGAAATGGGATATCGAATCGTCGTTGCGGGCGCCACGGGCAATG
>JBCBWJ010000318.1:0-4121 GCA_039817165.1 Pseudomonadota bacterium
GGTCTTTTTCATGCTGTTCGCGCTCTCGCTGGCGTTGATCACCGTGGTGTTGGCCTTTCTGGGACAGGATTTTGAGGCTGCGATCATCCTGGCCATTTCCGCGCTCTCCACCACCGGGCCGCTGATCGAAAGTGCGGCCGCTGACACGATTGTCCTGCTCGACATTGGCGCACCTGCCAAGATCGTGCTCTGCGTGGCCATGGTGCTCGGTCGGCTCGAGACTTTGGGCCTGATTGCCCTCATCAACCTGCGCGTTTGGCGGGCCTGAGCCGACCCCGCCTCACACCGCCCGAGGATTTGTTTTTTGGGCTGGAAACTCTCGCCATGGCGCTTCATACTCCGCCCATCATGAGGGAGGTGCCCGCCAGGGGTGCCATCAAGAACAACAGCAAAAATAGGTGGCAAACCATGGCAACTGACCGACAAAACCTGCAGGACGCGTTTCTCAACCAAGTCCGCAAAACCAAGATCCCGGTCACGGTGTTTTTGATCAACGGTGTGAAATTGCAAGGCGTGATCACCTGGTTTGACAACTTCTGTATCCTCCTGCGCCGTGATGGCCAGTCCCAGCTTGTCTACAAGCATGCCGTGTCCACGATCATGCCCTCGCAGCCGGTGAACCTCTATGATGGTGATGATGCAGCCTCCTAAGGCGCGCGCGTGGGGCTGACCGAAAGCGCCACAACGCGGGCTTGGGTGCTCCACCCTGACATCCCAAGCGATGACAGCCGCCGCGAGCCACGGTTCGCGCTGGACGAAGCTGTGTCGCTGGCCCATGCGCTGCCCGGGCTTGAGGTCCGCGGCAGCGATGTGATCCGTCTGGCCCGCCCCCATCCGGGCAAGCTTTTCGGCAAAGGCAAGATCGAAGAACTGCACGCGCTTGTGGAGCGTGAAGAGATCGGCCTCATCCTCATCGACGGCCCGGTCACCCCCGTGCAGCAGCGCAACCTGGAAAAGGAACTGGGCTGCAAATTGCTCGACCGCACCGGGCTCATCCTCGAGATCTTCTCGGATCGCGCCGCCACCCGCGAAGGCGTGTTGCAGGTCGACATGGCCGCACTCAGCTATCAACGCACCCGCCTGGTGCGCGCCTGGACCCACCTGGAACGCCAACGCGGGGGCTTGGGCTTTGTGGGTGGCCCGGGCGAGACCCAGATCGAGGCCGACAGGCGGGCCATCGACGACCAGTTGGTGCGCCTGCGCCGCCAGCTCGACAAAGTGGTCAAAACCCGTGGTCTCCATCGCGCCGCCCGCGCCAAGGTGCCATTCCCCATCGTGGCGCTCGTGGGCTACACCAATGCGGGCAAATCCACGCTCTTTAACCGCCTCACCGGGGCCGAGGTGATGGCCAAGGACATGCTCTTTGCCACGCTCGACCCCACCATGCGCCGCATCGCTTTGCCGGGTGCTGTGGCTGGCACCGTGGCCAGAAGCGGGCCAGAGATCATCCTGTCGGACACGGTGGGCTTTATCTCCGACCTGCCCACAGAACTGGTCGCCGCCTTCCGCGCCACCCTCGAAGAGGTCACAGCGGCCAATCTCATCGTCCACGTCCGCGATATCTCGCACCCCGAAACCGAAGAACAGGCCGAAGACGTGCGCGCCATCCTGGCGGGCCTCGGCGTCACGCAGGACGTGCCCCAGATCGAGGTCTGGAACAAGATCGACCGCCTCTCTGACGAAGACCTCGACATCGCACGAAACAGGGCAGAGCGCGCCGACAACGTGCTGCTCCTTTCCGCCGTCACCGGCGCAGGGCTGGAGAGTTTCGTCGAAGGCGTCCGCACAGGCATCGCCGGTGTCACGACGCAGGCCGAGATCACATTGCCGTTCTCTCAGGGCCGAAAACGCGCCTGGCTCTTTGACAAAGGCCTGGTGGAGGCCGAAACTCAGGGCGAGGACGGTCACACACTCACCGTCCGCTGGAACGCGCAGCAAGAAGCGCAGTTCAACGCGCTTTGAAAGGGGACGCCCATGGCCCAGGCCTTTTACGAGACACTCTTCACCGACGCAGTCCGACGGATGCAAAAGGCGCAGGGCACAGACCGCATGTATGCCCGCCAGATGTCCGACACCGCCCCGCGCAAAGACACGCTTGGCCCCGATGAGCGCCAGTTTCTACATCTGCGCGACGGCTTTTATCAGGCCACGGTGACCGAAACCGGCTGGCCTTACGTGCAATTCCGCGGTGGCCCGCGCGGATTTCTCAAGGTGCTGGATGACCGCCACGTGGCCTACGCCGATTTTCGTGGCAACCGGCAGTATATTTCGGATGGGAACCTGACCGCCTGCGACCGGATCGCGATCATCGCGGTTGATTATCCAAATTCCGCCCGGCTCAAGCTCCTCGGCCGCGCGCAGCTCTCTGACGACGCGGATCTGATCAATCGCCTGCGTGATGACAGCTACACGGCCCGCGTGGAACGCGCCGTGGTCATTGAGGTGGAGGCCTTCGACTGGAACTGCCCGCAACACCTGCCGATGCGGCTGACCATGGATGAATTGCAACCCATGCTCGCCCCGTTTCAACAAGAACTGGCAGAGCTGCGCGCCGAGAACGCCGCATTGAAAGCGCAGCTCTCCAAATAAAACCAAGGGTGGCGCACGCCGCATCGCTTGGGGGCCAGCCCCCAAACCCCCGAGGTATTTGTCAAAAGAAAGAAGCGGGTATCCAGGGCTTCTTTCTTTTTGAAAATACCTCCGCCGGAGGCTTTAAATCCGGTCGCGATAATGCCGCAACACGAACACGCGAATGGCAGAGGCCAGCCCGGCCTCGGTCCCGCGTGCTGCATCGATGTCGGCGGCCAGTTGGTTTATGGGCTGGCCCCGTTCCGAGGCGATGGTCCGAAAGGCCGTCCAAAACTCATCCTCGAGCGACACAGATGTGCGATGGCCGCGCAGGGTGAGCGAATGCTTGACCGGTCGTGCGCTCATGGCTCGCGCTTGTGAGCATCGATCCGGGATTTAAAAGACGCAATGGTTTCACGGTCGCGCGATTTTTCACTCTTTTTACGCCCAAATTTCACTGCATTCTCATTGGCTTGCCCGCGCTTCTTCATGCGATCGCGCGCCTTGCGCGCCGCGTTGAGGTTGACCGGTTTGCCGCTCATTTCGGTCCGATCATCTGTTCCGGGCGCACCACGCGGTCAAAGGTTTCCTCATCCACAAAGCCCAGCTTGATCGCTTCTTCCTTCAGCGTCGTGCCGTTCTTATGCGCGGTCTTGGCAACCTTCGTGGCGTTGTCGTACCCAATCTCGGGCGCCAACGCCGTCACCAGCATCAGCGACTCGCGCATCAGCTTTTCGATGCGGTCACGGTTCGCCTCCAGCCCCTCGATCAGATTGTCGGTGAATGTCGAGGCCGCATCGCCCAAAAGTTGCATGGATTGCAACACGTTATAAGCCATCATTGGTTTAAAGACATTGAGTTCAAAATGCCCCTGAGAGCCCGCAAACCCCACCGCCGCGTCATTGCCCATCACATGCGCACAAACCTGGGTCAGCGCCTCGCATTGCGTGGGATTGACCTTGCCCGGCATGATCGACGAGCCCGGCTCGTTTTCCGGCAGCACCAATTCGCCCAACCCACAGCGCGGGCCGGAGCCCAGAAAGCGGATGTCATTGGCGATCTTGAACAATGAGGCCGCGACAGTTTTCAGCGCGCCTGACATCTCCACCATCGCATCATGGGCCGCGAGCGCCTCGAATTTGTTGGGGGCGGTCACGAAAGGCAGGCCGGTGATCTGCGCCATATTGGCCGCCACGGTCGTGTCCCACCCGGCCCGCGTGTTGAGCCCTGTGCCCACAGCCGTGCCACCCTGCGCCAGCTCGTAAATCCGGCCCAGTGCATCCTCCACCCGCGCAATGCCCATGGCCACCTGGTGGGCATAGCCCGAAAACTCCTGGCTCAGGGTCAGGGGTGTTGCATCTTGCGTGTGCGTGCGGCCAATTTTGATAATGCCGTCAAAGACTTCTACCTTGGTCTTCAACCCCGCGTGGAGCTTGTGCAGCCCCGGCAACAGCACATCGCGCGCGCTCATCGCGGTGGAAATATGCATCGCCGTGGGGAAGGTGTCATTCGACGATTGCCCCATATTGCAGTGGTCATTTGGATGCACCGGG
>JBCBWJ010000319.1:0-4084 GCA_039817165.1 Pseudomonadota bacterium
ATGCTTTGGGTTTCGGACCTGAAACCACAGTTCCGAAACAGCGTCACCTTGGCGAAAGCCCGCGCAACAGGTCTGCACGATCCGTTGGACCTTCAGAATGCAATCTCCACTCTGTTCCCGGCAGTCACGCATGTGGATTTCAGCGCGCGACTTCTGACCATAGACACGGATTTCGGGTCGCGCGCTTATGATGTCTTGAAAGCCTTTCATGCGAAAACCGGTTGCCCGGTGCTGCTTAACACGTCTTTCAACGTTCGGGGCGAGCCGATTGTCTGCTCGCCGGAAGACGCAGTCACTTGTTTTTTGAACACCCATCTTGACCTGTTGGTGATCGGGCCATGCCTGGTGCGGAAGTCCGAGCAAGCCACATCGGTCAAGACCAAAGTCGGGAGGATAAAATTTGCTGCAGACTGACGCGGCCGATCTTATCAGGCTTTTCACTGCGCTTTTTGGACATCGAACCCTCGAACCCGTAGATAACGCGTCTCATGACCTGGGGTTGCGCGACGCCGCAAAAGACAGCCATCTGACGTCGCCAATGTCTGCGCTCGCCACCCCTCCCACGTCATTGGCAGAGCTCTATGGCGATGGCGGAAACCTTCTGGCGAAATTGGCCGAGATCACGGCCCGGCACGGCGAACATGGATTGGCTGACCTCCTTGTTGAACTGGCCAAGATTGGCTCGGGTGACACGTTCCGTGTCGCATCTGAACCGACGCGATCCCGGCGCCTCGTGGAGTATGTTTATCCAGTGGTTCAGAAGCAAATTGATCGGTGCACGCCGACAAAACAATTCCAACTATCTGCCGAGGGAAGACGTGGTAGGCTGACGGCCACCACGGTCGAAAGGAACGGGCGTTATGCTGACGATCAAATGCCTCGGGACAGGAAAGGGGGCGACGAACTTTCTGACTGGTCGGCCCAGCACGGCCTATGTCTTGTGCCGCGATGGTGCGCCTGTTTTGCTGATGGATTGTGGTGCGGGTGTTGGGCGATCCCTGATGGCAGAGGTCGGCGACGACCTTCCGCGGCACATCTATATCTCGCATAATCACAGCGATCACACCGGGGATCTACCCGTCTACATGGCGAACCAGCACGCCCAGACAGGCATCCCGATTGAGCTATATGGCCACGCAGATGTGCTGTCTTTCGTGGCCAAGCATCGCCTGCATGAACTGGACCACGCGGGCCATCCCGCCGCCCAGTCGGCCCTTTGGCACGCGGCAGACGCAGAAAACTGTCTTGTTGCGGCAGGGCTCCGGCTGAGGCTGTTCAAAACCGAGCATTCCTATCTCTGTTACGGGTTCGTGGCACAGGATGCGCGCACCGGCGCACCGGTTTTGGGCTGGTCGGCCGATTGTCGGTATGATCTCGCGATCTATGATCGCATCACGCAGGCCCCGGTGGTCATTCTTCACGCGCGCGCAGAACAAAGCCAGGAACATGCCAGTTTCGATGAGGTCGATGCCCACGCGCAACATCATCCCGACACCGCGTTCTACGTTGCCCATCATGATATCTCAGATCATGTATTTCGTGCGCCCAATGTGACGTTCCTGCAGGCCGGGATGGACATCACGCTGATCCCGTGACCCAAACAGATCGCCCGCACGCGTCTTTTAGGGATGCGCCGCCCAAGCCGCGCCTGGGTCAGGATCAAAGCCCCTCAGACGAAGACCATCGCGGATCACCTCGGTGCTTGCCACGCTCGGCATCGCACGGGCCCATTCGCGTTCAAAGATGACCAGCATGTCCTTGGAAAACTCGGTGTTGATCTCGAAGACGTGGGTGATGAATTCCGCAACCGTCGCTTGCGTTGCATAGGCAACGGCTATGTCGCTGCCCGCCCAATCCCCACACATCAACGAGGCGAAACTGGTCAGGCTGACGGAATCCTCGGTTTTGGTGAATAAACGCAGTTCGACATCCGCATGCGGGTCATCGAGCCACTTCAAAACGTAGGCGTAGCGCTCCAGCACCAGATCGGAACCGGTGGCGATGTCGTTTGACAGCTTCTTGGCACTGCAGAGGATGCGCGCCTCTGCACCGGCGCGCAGCCGGGTGACAAACGTGTTGGCGCGCGAGCGCATCTCGGACAACACCCTGTCTTGCCAATCCTGCCACTTGTCCGGCTCCACAACGCCTTTGAAATGCTTCAGGCTGCCCGGCACCACGGCGTTCAAATAGTGTTGCGTGGCAAACCCGTTGGTGAGGGTGGGCGTGATGAACCGGAAAACATCCGTGTGCTGTTCGAATTCATCCTGCAACCGCAGGTATTCAGGGCGGGCGTCGCCAGGGAAAAAAGTCCGCGCGACTTTGCCGGGCGCAGGATCAAACTCGGTTGGATGCGGCACCTGGCTCAGGAACTGCCACAGGCCACGGTAGACATCTTCGTCCTCGTTTTCAAAATCGAGATCAAAGCCCATGAAAGTGATGCCCGCATGCTCTTCCAGGGCCGCGCGATCCGGCACATGATCCAGCTTGTTGCGTTCAACGAGCGCAAAGTGCGACCGCCGCGCAGCTTTCAGGTTCCTGCCGGTGTCGATCAGCAAACGGCGATAATCAGGATCGCCAAAGGAATACCCCATGAACAGGATCGAATGCTCGCTCATGATCTGCTCGAACAGGCCCGTCAATGCCTCCCCCGTCGGCTTGGACGCGTCAAACAGTTCCAACGCGTCCGATTGGCCCATCACGATGGTGGGCGGCGCGGCCAGGTCACCGTTCAGCTTGAAGATCTTCGGCGCTTCGCCATCGCGAAACAGCGACGCACGGTCGCTCAGAAGCGCGTGCAGCGTGTCCGCATCCCGATAGGTCAGCACCTCTGGCCGGGGGCGCACGATCTGGTCAAGCACACGGTCGTAATTGGTGGTCAGAAACACCGGGAAATTCATCAGGTTCAGCATCACGTGATGCTGCGACGGGCGCGGGCGCGAACTGCGCAACAGGTCGCGAATGATCAGGGTGAACGCGTCTTTTGACATCATGCCGCGCAAGGTTTCCGCGGCACTCTTGAAGTCTCCGGCATGGACCAGATCGACTATCTCGTCCCAGAGGGCAACAGGATGATCCAACCGCGCCTTCGCGGCCTCCATCACCAGAAGAATGAGATCGCCGTACCCTGGCAGGTCCTCGCCCACAATCGCGCTCGACAGACCAGACCCAACCCACGGCAAAAGCCGGTTCTCAGCATGCGCTGTCTTGAGATCTTCCGGCGGCACGGGCACGGTGACGTCGCTGTTTTTCATGTCGATTTCCCTTCCGAGGGTGCAACCGCGCCTGCCTTAGGGCCTGCGCCCCCAGTTTCTGACGTAGTTCTTGAGATTGATCTCATGCGCAGTCGAGACGGGCAGCACAATTCGGATCTCGTCGGTCACATGGCCCTCACGGCTTTCTTCCAGCACCCCGGTGATGATCAGATCGACAAGCACCGAACTCCTGATGCCGACACGGGCAAATCGCGACCCCATCAGCGGGATCACCAGAGGTTCCATCGAACAGGCCGCGCGAGCCTCCGCCACCAGACCGCGCACGGCCTTGATCACCATGCCGGCATCCGCAGATGAGACATTGTTGGCCGTGTTGGTTTCGCCCAAGGCCACGAACAGGAACTTGTGACCCTGAACGCAGGCGCGGGCCGTGGTTCCGATGGGATAGCGCAGCCGGTTGCCCTTCGGCCGGGTTTCCTTATGACCCGGATGTGTGCGCAACGATTTTTCAACCTGCTTTTCCCAATCGCTTCGGTCGTCGCCCCAATAGGTGTTTAGGACATGCCCGTGCAGCGACTTTTCCGCGACAATGTCATCATCGACGATGCTGTCGAAGAAGTCGTTCACGCTGATGGCCTTCCAGCCCTGCTGCGCGAAGAGATCGCCGAAGGTCACACTTATGCGCGTGTCATTGCTGGGATCGCGGATTTCCACCTCACGGCGCAGAAACCCGGTCATCTGGTAACCATCCAGAAGAAAAAAGATCGCCCCGGGCAAAAGCCCCAACAACACGAACATCCAGAACGACAGCGTCACATCCGCATTGGTCAGCACCTCATAGGCCTCCAACGCCAGAAAAATCGCCCCGAAAG
>JBCBWJ010000031.1:0-12779 GCA_039817165.1 Pseudomonadota bacterium
GCACGCGGCAGGCCAGATCACGCATTCCACCTCGTCCTTCGGGTTGGGCAAATGCGTGGATTACAATATCGGGCTTTATTCCGGCGCGTTGGAAGAGGAGACCGGCCAGGCGGTGACCTGGCATGGCTGCGGGTCCTACAGGTTGGCCTATACCGAAGACGAGATGGATTGGCTGCGGCACACGCTGTCGGTGGGCCGCTCGCTGGGGTTCAACATTGAGCTTGTCGGCACCGATCACATCGCGGCGCATCATCCGTTCTACAATCTAGATGGGGTTCTTGGCGCATTGCACACGCCCGATGATGGCCATGTGGACCCCACCAATGTGACGATGGCCATGGCCGCAGGCGCGCGGCAAAAGGGCGTGCGCATCATCCGCCAGTGCCGGGCCACGAACATCACGCAAAACGATAGCGGCGAATGGGTGGTGGAGACAGAAAAAGGCACGATCACCTGCGAGCACGTGGTGAATGCAGGAGGCACCTATGCGCGCCAGATGGGCGAATGGTCGGGCCTGCAACTGCCGATGACGTCGATGACGCATCATTACTTTGTGACGGAACCTGTGCCGCAGTTTGCCGATCTGGACCGTGAGCTGCCTGTGATCCGCGATGACAAGAAGGTGTCGGGCTATATCCGCATGGAGCAAAAGCGCGGGTTGATCGGGATTTATGAGAAAGAGAACCCTAATTCGGTGTGGCACGATCATTGCCCGTGGGAGTATGAGAACTGGCTCTTTGATGCCGATTACGACCGGATCATGCCCTACCTGGAAGAAAGCCTGAACCGCATGCCGATCTTTGCCGAATTGGGCATTCAGCGCGAGGTGCATGGCGCGATCAGCCATCCGCCTGATGGCAACCCGCTGATTGGTCCGGCCCCCGGTGTGCGCAATTACTGGTGCTGTTGCGGGACACAGATCGGCATCGGATGGGGGCCTGGCCTGACGCGGGAACTGGCCCGCTGGATGGTGCATGGTGCCGCGGACATTTCGATGCGCGACTATGATCCGCGCCGGTTTGGCAGCTATGCCACCAAGGACTGGCAGGTGACCAAGGCGGAAGAAGATTACTGTCTGCGTCACGAGATCCCGTTCCCGCATTTCAACCGTCTTGCAGGCCGTCCGATCAAGCCGTCCCCGCTTTATGAGCGGCTCAAGGAAAAAGGCGCGGTCTATGAAGAGGTCTTCGGCCATGAACGCCCCCGGTGGTTTGCCAAGAACGGCGTGGCGCAGCACGATCACTATTCCTTCCGGCGCAACGAGGTCCACGACATGGTGGGGCTGGAATGCAAAGCGGTGCGCGAGGCGGTGGGCGTCATGGATATCTCCGCTTTCACCAAGGTTGAGGTGTCCGGGCCAGAGGCAGAGGCGTTCCTCGACGGTCTTGTGGCCAACCGGCTGCCCAAGAAGGTGGGGGGCATCGCGCTCACGCATGTTCTCAACCGGCGCGGACGGATCGAGCTTGAAACCACAGTGGTGAAACTGGGCGAAGACCGCTTCTACCTTGTCTGTGCGGCCTTTTTTGAGCAACGCCTGCTGGATCATCTGGAGCAGAGCCGATTTTTGAAAAAATCGCCGGCCAACGCTGGTGGCCGAATTTTCGATGAAAATTCGGTTCAGGTCACGCTCAGATCCAACGACTGGGCGGCGATCACGCTGAACGGGCCCAAAGCGCGGGACGTGTTGGCGCAGTGCACGGATGCCGATCTGACCAATGCCGGGTTCCGCTGGTTGACCGCGCAGGAGATCAGGATCGCAGGTCACAAGGTCTGGGCCTTCCGGATGTCTTATGCAGGCGAGCTGGGGTGGGAATTCCACATCCCACGCGACCATGCCCTGCCCGTCTATGACGCGCTTTGGGCGGCGGGTGAGGCGCATGGCATCGCCGATTACGGCTCTTTTGCGATGAACGCTCTGCGCATGGAGAAGATGTTCAAAGGTGCCGGCGAGTTGACCAATGAGGTGACCTTGCCCGAGGCCGACGTGATGCGGTTTGCCAAGCTGGATAAGGACTATCTTGGCGTGGAGCAAACCCGCGTCAGTGCTGCCGCTGCAGAGCGGGGCGAGATGCCTTGGATCTGCGCCTACATGGAGATCGAGCCTGATGGCGTGGAAGATGGCCATGGCGGCGAGGCGGTGCTCTACCAAGGCGAGGTCGTCGGATCGACGGCATCCGTGGCCTACGCCCATACCTACGGCAAGATCCTAGCCTTTGCCTATATCAAACCCTACGCCAACGTACCGGGCGCAGAAATCGAGGTCATCGTTGCGGGCCACCCGCGCAAAGGCCGCATCCTTGATGCGCCGGTATATGATGCCCAGAGCCTTTTGCCGCGCACCGATGCAGCACTGGAGGTCGCCTGAGAACATGTGCCGTGTCGCTCTTTGTCGCGACACGGGCACCTGTCCGGGACCAAGCATGAGCCCACACCAAAAGGACACACGAATGGCAGATCTGCCCGCGACAATGAACGCCATGGTGCTTACAGGCCACGGGGATGTGGACATGTATCATTGGCACGACGACTGGCCCACGCCGCAGCCGGGCGCACAGGACGTGGTGATCAAAGTGGGGGCCTGCGGGCTCAACAACACCGATGTGAACACCCGCTCGGGCTGGTATTCCAAGGCCGTGGACGAGGCCACCACGGGCGGCGCTTACGCAGAGGTTGACGACGCCGATCCCACCTGGGGCGGGCGACCGATCACCTTTCCGCGCATTCAAGGCGCGGACGCCGTGGGCCGCGTTGTGGCCGTGGGGGCGCAGGTTGATGCAAACCTCATGGGCAAGCGCGTCATGATCGATGGGTGGCTCCGGGACTGGTCCGACCCTGACAACATGGACAAGACCGGTTACTTTGGGTCGGAGATAAATGGAGGCTATGCCGAATACACCATGGCCGATCACCGCGACGTGGCCGTGGTGGAGAGCGCCCTCAGTGACGCCGAATTGGCCACGTTCCAATGCAGTTACTCCACCGCGGAAGGCATGCTGGAGCGCGCCAATGTCACCAAAGACGACACCGTGCTGATCCCGGGCGCCTCAGGCGGTGTGGGCGGCGCACTCATCCAACTCGCCAAAATCAGGGGCGCCCGCGTGATCGCCATGGCGTCTGAGGCCAAACACGCCGATGTGGCCCGGTTGACCCCCGATCTTTTGCTGCCCCGCGCACCAGATGACCTGCGCGCAGCACTTGGCGATGAAACGGTTACGGTGGTGGCAGATGTGGTCGGCGGCGAGGGCTGGCCCGCGCTCATTGACGTGCTGGAACGCGGCGGGCGGTACACCTGTTCGGGTGCGATCGCGGGGCCGATGGTGGCGTTTGACCTGCGGACATTTTATTTGCGCGATTTGACCTTCACCGGATCCACCATCATCCCGCAACGGGTGTTCCACAACATCGTGCGCTACATCGAACAGGGCCTGATAGAACCGATGCTGGCCGCGACCTATCCTCTGTCAGAATTGCGCGCTGCACAAACCGCCTTCATCGAAAAAGCCCACACGGGCAACATCGTGGTCGTGCCGTGAAAGCGCTTTGGGCGGATCTCCTCTCCGAGGCGCGCGCGCTCCATGCCGCGGTGCCCGCCTTGTCAGCGTTCTGTCCGTTTCCTGAGGTCGCGCAGGACGAAGTCTTTGCCTCGCAGGTGGACCCGCTTTGCGCCACGCTCGCGAATGATGCGTCCCTGTCCGGCCCCTACCCCGGGTTCCAAACGGCCTGCACCAGGGCCGCGCCTCATGCGTGGTGGCGGGGCACCTACCGGGACACGGCCATAGGCGACGTTCTGCACGCCCATTTCGGCACGTTCGAGATCCTTGGCCAGGACACGCCGCTCACGACGGGTGCGATGCGCGGCTTCATGATCTATCAGACGCCGGGCTATCACTATCCGCTGCATCACCACCCTGCAGAAGAACTGTATCTGGTGCTCGCCGGTGAGGCGGATTTCAGTGTGGAAGGCGAAGAGACCCGCCGCCTCGGCCCCGGCCAAACCGCCTATCACGCCTCGAACGCCCCGCATGCGCTGACGACCACCGACCGCTCGGTTCTGGCCTATGTGCTGTGGCGCGGGGACATCAGCGTTAAACCCGTCTTCACCTATCCAGAGCAGATCTCATGACCACGCGTGGCCTCTTTGATGCGGCGCTTGCGGCGGTCAAGGATTGGCATTCAAACCTGCCGGCGCTGCATCGCTTTTGCCGCTGGCCTGACGACCTGGCCTACGCAACGCGCTCTCCAAGGCGGCTGCCGGCGAGCGACCTGATCGGGTCCGCGCCTGGCAAGATCAGCCCATCCTCGGCCCCACTGGTGCAGGCGATCCAAACGCTCGCCCCGCATCTGGAATGGCGCCACACCTACACGGCCGAAGAAGTGGGTCAGCATTTCCTCGACACTTTCGCGTGGTTCGAATTGGCCGGTCCCACGGGGCACTTTATCACCCATCAGACCCGCATCACGGCCGCGTATTGGGGGCCTGGGCTTATGTATGACCGCCACCAGCATGCGGCAGAAGAGATCTATTCCGTGGTCTCGGGCGAGGCGCGTTTCATGTCCGACGGCGACAAGGATGAGACGTTGGGACCAGACAGCACGCGCTATCACGCCTCCCACCAGCCGCACGCGCTCCGAACGCTTGAGAGCCCGCTTTTCGTGTTCGTGTTCTGGCGCGGCCACGGGTTGGGCGACGCACCAGCGATGAGCCCGACATGAAAATCGCGCGGATCGAGATCTATCAACACGACCTGCCTGTCAAAGGCGGGGTTTACCGGCTCTCGGGCGGGCGGAAATACACATCCTATGACGCCACATTCACGCGCGTGATCACCGAGGACGGAATGGAAGGATGGGGCGAATCCACACCTTTTGGGTCAACCTATATTGCCGCTCACGCCAAAGGCACGCGCGCGGGCCTGGCGCTGCTGGCACCGGCCCTTCTGGGGCAAGATCCCCGCGCTTATGACAGACGCGCAGAGCGGATGAGCGCCACCCTCAAAGGCCACCGTGACGCACGCTGCGCGCTCGATGTGGCCTGTTGGGATCTCAGCGCGCGGGCCGCTGGACTGCCTCTGTGCGAGATGCTGGGCGGGCGCATTGAGGCGCCCGTGCCGGTCATTTCGTCCATAGGCGGCGACACGCCAGACACCATGCGCGCCAAGGTGGCTCAGCACCGCGCGGCAGGCTTTCAAGGGCATTCGATCAAGATCGGCGCATCCGAGGACGAAGGCGGCCCAGCGCTTGACGCAGAGCGCATCCGCGCCTGCCTTGCCGACCGCGCACCGGGGGAATGGTTTCTCGCAGATGCCAACAATGGCCTCACGTCCGAACACGCGTTGCGCATGATCGCACTCCTGCCGGCGGGCACCGACATCGTGCTCGAAGCCCCCTGCGCCAGCTGGGCGGAGACCGCCGCTTTGCGCGCACGCTGCCCGCTGCCCATCCTGCTCGACGAACTCATCCAATCCGAGGCCGACCTCATCGACGCGGTCAGGCGGTCCTTGTGCGACGGCGTCGGTCTGAAAATCTCCAAACAAGGGGGCATCACCGCAATGGTGCGCCAGCGCAGCATCGCCACGGCGGCAGGGCTTGTGATGTCCATTCAGGACACGGTCGGATCAGAAGTCGCCGCCGCCGCGATCTTCCATGTGGCCGCCTCAACCCCGCGCAACCTGCTGCGCTGCGCGCTGGACCCACGCTCTATGGTGGACGCCTCCATCGCCGCTCTGGACGCGCCCGTGCTCAACGGCGGCGTCACCCCGCCCCGCACGCCGGGGCTGGGTGTTACGCCAAATCCAGACACACTCGGCGCCCCGGTTGCCGTCTATGAGGCCTGACATGTGCTTTCTTTTTGCCAGAAATATCCTCGGGGGGAATGGGCCGCAGGCCCAGGGGGGCAGACAGCCCCCAACCCCCTGCAACCAAAGACACGCCTCATGAAAATCACGCGCATCCGCATCTTCAAGACCGATCTGCCCTACGTGGATGGTGCCTATGTCTGGGGCGCGGGAAATACGATTTCTGTGGCACGCGCCTCGGTCGTGGTGATCGACACGGATGCCGGCCTGCAAGGCTGTGGCGAATTCACGCCTTGCGGGGAAAATTACATGGTGGCCCACTCAGAAGGGGTAGAGGCCTTCGCCCGCCTCGCGGCCCCGCATCTCTTGGGCCAGGACCCCAGACACGTCGCGGTGATGGAACGGCAGATGGACCACCTTGTAGGGGGCCACGGCTACGCCAAAGCCCCGTTTGACGCCGCGTTCTGGGACATTCTGGGTCAGGCCACGGCACAGCCCGTCTGGATGCTGATGGGCGGCAAACTCACCGATGGGGCGCCTATGTACCGCGTCGCCCCACAGCGCACGATCCCCGAAACCATGGCTGAGCTCGACCGCCACCGCGAGGCAGGCTATAGGCAATTTCAGGTCAAGGTCGGCGCCGACTGGGCGGGTGACATAGACCGCATCCGTGAGGTGATCCCGCTTCTCAAGCCCGGCGAGAAAGCGATGGCGGATGCCAATCAGGGCTGGCGCGTGGACAATGCCATCCGCGTGGCCCGGGCCACGCAGGATCTCGATTTCATCCTTGAACAGCCTTGCAAAACATACGCCGAATGCCAGCAGGTCCGCCGCCTCGCACAGCACCCCATGAAGCTCGACGAATGCGTGACCGATCTGGCCGCAGCACAACGGATTGTGACAGATCACGGGGCCGAAATTTGCTGTCTGAAACTGTCCAACCTCGGCGGGCTGTCCAAGGCGCGGCGCGTGCGGGATTTCCTGGTCGAAAACCGGATCCCTGTGGTGGCCGAAGACACGTGGGGCGGTGAGATCACCACCGCGGCCGTCGCACATTTTGCCGCCTCCACACCCGCCGAGTACCTGATCAATTCCACCGACCTGATGCATTACAACACGCGGTCTACAGGTCTTGGCGGCCCGACAACACACGACGGCAAGCTTTACGCCACCGACACGCCGGGCCTCGGCGTGACCCCTGATTTCCAAAGCCTCGGCGCGCCCGTGGCGGAGTACCAAGCTGAAAAGGCCTGACCCCATGAGCACTCAAAACACTGGACAAAACACTGGCCAAAACACTGGCCAATGCACTGGCCAATGCACGGCCACCCAACTCACCGACGACACCCGCGTCCGCGTCACCCGCTTTGATTTTGAACCGGGCCAGCAAACCGACTGGCACGTGCATGGGTTGGATTGTGTGATCACCGCGCTGACGGACTCGCTGACGGGCTGCCAGATGCGGCTGGACTTGCCCGATGGCACACCCCAAGGGCTGACGGTCCCTGCGGGCATGGCCTATCGCAACGATCAAGGCGTGGTGCACACCGTCACCAACGCAGGTCCGGTCGCCACGGCTTTTGTCGAGGTCGAACTGAAGTGAAGATCACCCGCATCACCCTGTGGCAGATCGACCTGCCGCTGACAGAGCCCTACTGGCTCTCTGGCGGGCGGCTGAAATTTGAGCGCCTCGACAGCACGATGGTGCGGATCGACACGGATGAGGGGGTCTCGGGGTGGGGCGAAGGCTGCCCTTGGGGAGAGACCTACCTGCCCGCCCACGGCCCTGGCCTGCGCGCCGGTTTGCAGACCCTTGCCCCCAGCCTGCTCGGCCTCGACCCGCGCAGCATCGATCATGTGAACCGGGTGATGGACACAGCGCTGCCGGGTCACCCTTACGCGAAATCGCCTGTGGACATTGCCTGTTGGGACATCCTTGGCCAGGTCTCAGGCCTGCCGCTTTGGCAGCTATTGGGCGGGGGCGCGCCCGAGCCTGTCTTGGTCAATTCCTCCATCTCGACGGGCACACCAGATGAGATGATCGCACGGATCAACCGGGCCGCGGCCAAAGGCTACACGGTGCATTCCGCCAAGGTCGGCGGCAGTGACATCGCCGCCGATATCGCCCGGATAGAGGCGATCTCGGCCGCCCTGCCCCACGGCCACCGCGTGACCTTTGACGTGAACCGCGCCTGGACGCCGGGTGTGGCGATCGAAGTGCTGAACTCCACGCCCGCGCGCGACTGGGTCGAACAGCCCTGTGAAACGCTGGACCAATGTGCCCACGTGGCCGCCCGCGTCGCAAATCCCATCTTGCTGGATGAATGCATGACGACGATGCAAGACCACCTGAACGCCTGGAAAACCGCGGCCTGCGAAGGGGTTAAGGTCAAACCCAACCGCGTGGGCGGCCTCACCAAAGCCCGCCAGATCCGGGATTTCGGCCTCTCGGTGGGCTGGCAAATGCATATCGAAGACGTGGGCGGCACAGCGCTGGCCGACACCGCAGCCCTGCATCTGGCCAGCGCCACACCCGCGGCCAACCGCCTCGCCTCCTGGCTTTGCCACGACCATCTGGCGCGAGATCCCGTCCCCGACCAAGGCGCCCGCAACCACCAAGGGGCCGCCACGCCCCCCACCGCGCCGGGTTTGGGCGTGACGCCGGACCCTGACCAACTCGGCGCGCCCACAGCCGTCTTTGAGGCCTGACATGCGCTTTCTTTTTGCCATAAATATCCTCGGGGGGAATGGGCCGCAGGCCCAGGGGGGCAGACGGCCCCCGTCCGACACCAACCACAAAGACCAGCCATGAAGATCACCCGCATCACCCTTTGGACCGTCCCGCTGACCAGTCATGCCACCTATTACATGGCCGGTGGCAAGACCTGCGCGACCGTGACCACGGTGATCGTCCGTCTGGACACCGACACCGGCCACAGCGGATGGGGAGAGGTCTGCCCGATCCCGCATTACCTGCCCGCCTATGCCCATGGTGTGGCCCCCGCACTGGAGGAGATGGCGCCGGTGCTGCTCGGCGCAGATCCCGTGGGACCAGAGGCGCTGATGGACCGGCTGGAGCGGCATCTGATGGGGCATCGCTACGCCAAATCTGCAATAGATACAGCGCTTTGGGATCTCACGGCCCAGGCCGCCAACCTGCCGCTTTTCGCGCTTTTGGGCGGGCGACAGCAGGCGGATATGCCGCTCTATCATTCCATCACCTGCGTGGCCCCCGATGAGATGGCCCGCATTGCAGGGGATGCGCAGTCCAAAGGCATGACGCAGTTTCAGGTCAAGCTGGGCGCGGGTGGCGACTGGACCACGGATGTGGAACGCCTTGTGAAAGTGCGCGAAACGGTGGGCCCGGGGCCGCTGGTCTACGGCGACTGGAACGCGGGCAGCACACAGCTTGAGGCCACCCGCGTGGGGCGGGCCGTGGCGCATCTGGACATCATGCTCGAACAGCCCTGCGCCACGCTCACCCAATGCGCGGCGGTGCAGGCGGCCACCGGGCTGCCGATGAAGCTTGATGAAAACGCCCATGACACCGCCACGCTGCTCGAAGGGCACCGCCTGCGCTGCATGGATGCGGTGGCGCTGAAACTGTCAAAATTCGGTGGCCTGTCGGTGATGCGACAGGCGCGGGATCTGTGCCTGCATCTGGGCGCGCGCATGTGCATTGAAGACACCTGGGGCAGCTCTATCACCACCGCCGCCGTGCTGCATCTGGCCGCGGCCACGCCGGCGCGGGCCATTCTGAACACCTGCGATCTGGCCGATTACGTGGGCCCTGATCTGGCCCATGATGTGCCCAAACGCGATCGCGGCCGCATTGCCCCGCCAGAGGGCATAGGTCTGGGCCTGACTGTCAACGAAGACGTGCTTGGCACGCCTCACCTCATTCTCGACTAAGGGAGTTAACGAAATGGAAAAGATCGGCACGCAAGCAGACTGGGTGGCCCGGGCGCAGGCCGTCCTGCCTGGCGGGGGCTTTGGCAATTTCGACCCGTCCGTGTTCATCGCCAAGGGGCTTGGCTCTCGCGTTTGGGATCATGACGGGCGCGACTACATCGACTACCTGATCGGTTCGGGCCCGATGCTGCTCGGTCACAGCCACCCGGAGGTGATGGAGGTGGTGTTCGAACAGCTTCCCCAAGGCCAGACCTTTTTTGCCAACAACACGCTCGGGGTGGAGCTTGCCGAAGAGATCTGCCGCGCGGTGCCCTGTGCCGAGCAGCTGCGCTATGTCTCGTCCGGGGGCGAGGCCGATATGTACGCCATCCGCGCCGCGCGCGCCTTCACCGGCCGCGACAAGATCGTGAAATTCGAGGGCGGCTATCACGGCATGTCGGCCGAGGCGCAGATGTCGCTGGCCCCCTCACGGATGGTGAATTTCCCCCAAGCGGTGCCCGACAGCGCGGGCATTCCACACTCTGTGGCCGATGAGATGCTGATCGCGCCGTTCAATGATTTCGACTACATCCGCTCGCTTTTGGCAGAGTATGGCGATCAGGTGGCTGGCATGATTGTTGAGCCTTTACAGCGCATTATCCCACCCCTGCCCGGCTTTCTACAGCTTTTGCGCGATGAGGCGGACAAGTACGGCATCGTGCTGATCTTCGACGAGGTGGTCACGGGGTTTCGCTTTTCCTATGGCGGGGCCCAAGAGCTTTACGGCGTGACACCCGATCTTGCCACGCTGGGCAAAGTGATCGGCGGGGGCTTTCCCTTGGCGGCGATCGTGGGGCGGCGTGACATCATGGTCCACTTCGACAAAGCCACGGTCGGGGCAGACAAATGGCTGATGCAATTGGGCACGCTGTCGGGCAATCCGGTGGCGGCAGCGGCGGGGCTCAAATCCCTGGAAATCCTGCGGCGCGACGGGCAATATGACAAGCTGCGCGGCTTTGGCACCCGCCTTCAACAGGCGGCCAGCGGCGCGCTGGAGGCAGCAGGCATCGCGCACCGCGTGGTGGGTGATCCCACGCTCTTTGAACTGGTGTTCACAGGCCGCGATGTGCGCGATTACCGCGATGTTGTGCAGTCCGACAGCGCGGCCACCGCGCGGTTCAACGCGGTGTTGCGTGCGCAGGGTCTGTTCAAGTCTCCGGGCAAAACCTACCCCTGCCTGGCGCTGACAGAAGAGGATTTCGCCCAGACAGAAGCGGCCTACGAGGTGGCCGCCAGATCCCTCTCAGAGGCGATGAGCCCGGCAGAATAGGCTGTCTGTATCACGTCGGTATTGCGTCGGTATTACGTCGGTATTGTTTTTGGAAATCGCGCCGCGCAGCGGCGCCACCGGCACCCGGCCGCCCCGGCAGGGGCGATAGAAACATGCCCATTTTTTAAGCACAGTGTGTCTGAGGCTGTCCGCAAGGACAGACGAAGCTTGCCGCAGGGGGAAAGAATTATTACCGTCAGGCAAGTGATGCGGGGGGTGTTGTGAGGATTAAAGGGGCCTCATCGCGCCACGCGCTGATGTCACGATGACTTCACATGGGGCAAACTGCGCATCACCGGATCTGGTGCACAAAAAACACCACTCACAAATTCAACCGTCAAAGAACATGCCAAACGGCACGGAGGTACAGTCAAGATGGAAGAACAGCTCGCAGAGCTAGCGGCCCAGGTGGCCGCCATAGAAGCGAAAGGGAATTTCACGAACACCATGTTCGCGGAACTCTACTATTATCTCACCATTCCGCTCATGATCATCATTCACGCAGGCTTTCTGGCCTACGAAATGGGCGCGTCACGGGCCAAGAACGCGCTCTCCTCGGGCGTCAAGAACATCCTGGCCTTCGCCTTCGTGATACCGACCTTCTACTTTTTCGGCTGGTGGGTCTATTGGGGGTTCCCAACCGGGTTTTCCTTCTCAGCAGGACCCAACGGGATCTCGGGCGCGGAATATGCCAATGCGATCGCCTGGGCCTGGGGCCCGTCGGCAGAGTTCATGGGACCCAACACAGAAGACCAGATTGACGGTGTGTTCTGGGGGGCGTTTGCGCTCTTTGCGGCGACCACGGCCTCGATTTTCTCGGGCGCTGTGATCGAACGCATCCAGACCGTTGGCTTCGTGATCCTTGCGATCATCCTCGGCGGGTTCAGCTGGACGCTGGGCGCGGCCTGGGGCTGGCACTCTGACGGGTGGCTGGTGCAGGACTGGGGCGTCCATGACTTCGGGGCGGCCGGTCTGGTCCACGCGATTGCGGCCTTCTTTGCCCTTGGCGTGCTGATCAATCTCGGGCCCCGGATTGGCAAGTTCAACCCGGATGGCACGGCCAATGACATCGCCGGGCACAACATGCCGTTTACGGCCACGGGTCTGATGCTGATCATCGTGGGCTTCTGGGGCTTTCTCATGGGCTGTCTCGTCGTCGGTGGCGAGGCGTGGTCCTGGTCGGGCAACTGGAATACGATCTACGGCACACCCTCGAACCTCAGCGCGCTCAGCTTCAACATCCTGATGGCTGTGGGCGGTGGCATCATCGGCGCTTGGGCGTTCACACGCGATCCGTTCTGGATGATGTCGGGCGCGCTTGCGGGTCTGATTTCCACGGCCTCCGGTCTTGATCTCTACTGGCCGTCGCTGACGTTCCTGATAGCAGTCAGTGCGGGTGTTTTGCTGAAGCCTGCGGCCAAAGTCATCGAGAACATGGGCATCGACGATGCTGTGGGCGCGGTGACAGTGCACGGCACAATGGGGGTCTATGGCATGTTGCTTTTGGGCATCTTCGGCGCGGGCTACCCGGCCTTGGGTGAGGCGGCTGCCTTCTCCGGCGAAAACGTGCCGGTGATCAGCTTTGTGGGTCAGCTCGTGGGCATCGTTGTCTTTGTCCTGATCGGTTTCATCACCGGGTATGTGCCATCGCTGGTTCTGAAGATGCTGGGCATGCTGCGCGTGCCGCTGAAGACGCCGTTCAAGACCGCCCTGCGCACGGTGGAGACCGTGGAGGACGTGGTGGTGCTGATCCGCACTGACAC
>JBCBWJ010000320.1:0-4071 GCA_039817165.1 Pseudomonadota bacterium
GGCCTTCGGTGATGGCGGCGCGCTCAAACGCATCAATGGCCAGCTCATACTCGCCCGCACGCATCAAACGGTGACCGACCAGCATGCCATCCACCGCCTGTTCGTTTCTCGCCACGCCGGGGGCATAGGGGCTGTCGGGATCCACTGCCCCGCTCTCTCCACATGCCACCAGCAGGAGACATGTTCCAAGAACTGCTCCTGACCTGATCATAGCCTTGCCTCTTACTGGCCGGCCATCGTGAACAATTCCATAATGCCTAGAATTGACGGGCCAACCAAAATTATCAGTAGTGGCGGAACTGTAAGCATCATTGTCGCCAAAGTCATCTTTGTTGGCAATTTGTTGGCTTTTTCTTCGGCGCGCATGACCCGTTTGTCACGCATTTCCCCGGCGTAGACGCGCAAGGCGTCCCCGATGGACGTACCAAAGGTTTGCGACTGAATGAGAACGGTCACGAAGCTGGAAATGTCTTGCACGCCGCAGCGCTCTCCCATGTCGCCCAAAACGCTGGCCTTGTCCTTACCGGCCTTCATCTGCTGGGACACAATCTCGAACTCCTGGGCGAGGGCCGGATAGGAGGCGGCGATCTCTTCGGCCACACGGACAATGGATTGGTCGAGCGATTGGCCCGCTTCCACGCAGGTCAGCATCATGTCGAGACTGTCGGGAAAGCCCTCTTCGATCTCTTGCTGGCGCTGCTGCTGGCGTTTCGTGACCCAGTATTTGGGGATCATGTAGCCGACGCCGCCGGGACCGAGGATATAGAGCAACGTATCCGTTGTCGTGCTTTCATCACTGGACACGAACAAAACGAAATAAAGCACACCGATCAGCAAGAACCCGATGCCCAGCGCGAACTGGGCAAAGTGGAAATACCGCACCGCATCGCGATCGCGATACCCCGCTTGCATCAACGTGAGCCGCATCGCGCTCAGTTGTTTTTCATCCTGCGGTTCAAGGAAGGTGGAATACTTGTCCAACTTGTCATTGCGCGACCGCGCGCGCAGACGTTCCTTGCCGCTGTCCTGATTGAGCTGACCGTTCTGGCCCGCCTTCTTCAGTTTTTCCAGCGGGTCCTGCGCCTGTTTGATCATGATGGGAATGGTCACAAGAACCAGAACGATCCCGATCGTGCCCATCGCGATCAGCGGCCCGAACGGGCCAAGACTGTCGGTCAGAATACCGGTGATACTGTCGAGAATACCCATATCAGTCCCCAATCAAACCCGAATATCAACGAGCGAGCGCATGACGAAAATGTTGGCGACAAGGAACCCGCCCACGGCCAGACAGGCCGGAATAAAGAACGGATGCAGCATCGCCTCATCATAGTAATCCGGCTTCACCATCTGGATGGCCACAAGCGCCAGAAGCGGGAAGGCCGACAGGAAGTTGCCAGACCATTTCGCCTCCGCCGTGATCGCTTTCACGCGGCGGAAAAGGCGGAAGCGGGCGCGGATCACCTTGGCCAGACCATCGAGGATCTCGGCCAGGTTGCCGCCTGATTGCTGCTGAATGGTCACCGCCACAGCGAGGAACCGCAAATCCTGCATGTCGAGCCGTTCCGCCATGTCCTTGAGCGCCTCGCCCACATCGCGACCATAGGCACTTTCATCGGCGATGATGCCAAACTCCGTGGCCAGCGGATCAGCCACCTCGTTGGACACGATGGTCACAGCCGATGAAAACGGGTGACCCACCCGCAAACTGCGCACCATCAATTCGATGGCGTCCGGCAGCTGCTCTTCCATCAGCTTCATCCGGGTGGACGCCTTGTTGGAAATCCACACGAACACACCGCCCACGCCGATGGCCACGGAAATGGCCGCACGCACAATGGTCTCGGTTCCGGTGGTAAAAGTCAGACCCACAAAGGCAAGAATCGACACCGCAACCATCAGCATGATCAGCTGCTTGGGCGTAAACGCGATGGCCGCCTTCTGCGCCTTCGTCGACAGGATCGAATAGAGCGGGATGTTGCGCGCCTTGAGGTGCTGCGTCATCTCCTTGCGCAGCTTCTCCAGCGTTTCTTCCCGGCTGCCCGTCTTGTCCAGCATCTCCAACCGGCGGTTGACCCGGTTGTTGAGCTTGATCGACTTGCCAAAGACCGTGAGGTAAATCCCTTCGACCAGAAGCAGCACACCGACAAAGATGACACCGTAAATAATCAGCTCGATACTCATAACGCGTCTCCCTACCCTTTGACCGGGTCGTAAATGCTCGGCGGCAGGTCATAGCCCCACAGCCGGAAACGCTCGGTATAGTTCGACCGCACACCCGTGCCGGTGAAATGCCCGATGATCTTGTTGTCCGGGCTGAGCCCCGTGCGCTGAAACCGGAAAATTTCCTGCATGGAAATCACGTCACCTTCCATGCCGGTGATCTCGGTGATCGACACCATCCGGCGCGAACCATCTTGCAAACGACTGGCCTGCACGAGCAGGTTCACAGCCGAGGCAATCTGAGAGCGCACAGCCTTCAGCGGCATCTCGATCCCCGCCATCGCGACCATGTTTTCCAGACGGCTGATCCCGTCGCGGGCATTGTTGGCGTGGATCGTGGTCATGGATCCGTCGTGGCCCGTGTTCATCGCCTGCAACATGTCGATCACCTCAGAGCCACGCGTTTCACCCACGATGATCCGGTCCGGGCGCATTCGCAGCGCGTTTTTCAGACAATCGCGGGGGGAAACCTCACCCTTGCCTTCCACGTTGGGCGGGCGGCTTTCCATCCGGCCCACATGGGTCTGTTGCAGCTGAAGTTCGGCCGTGTCCTCAATCGTCAGGATGCGCTCGGCGTCGTCAATAAAAGAGCTGAGCGCGTTGAGCGTCGTCGTTTTACCAGATCCCGTACCGCCCGAAACGATCACATTCAGACGCGTCGCAACGGCGGCCTGCAAATATGCGGCCATCTCCTCGGAAAAGGCCCCGAAACTGACCAGATCGTCGATCTTCAGCTTGTCCTTTTTAAACTTACGAATGGAAACGAGGCTGCCATCCACCGCAATCGGCGGCACCATCGCGTTGAAACGCGAGCCATCGGCCAAACGGGCGTCCACATAAGGATTGCTTTCATCCACCCGTCGCCCCACGGCCGAAACGATCTTGTCGATGATCCGCAGCAGGTGCTTTTCATCCTTGAACGTCACGTCGCTCAGCATCAGCTTACCTTCGCGTTCCACGAAGATCTGTTGCGGGCCATTGACCAGAATATCGTTGACCGTTTCGTCCTTCAAAAGCGTCTCAAGCGGCCCGAGGCCGCGCACTTCGTCATAGAGTTCCTGGGTCAGCGTCGCGCGGTCTTCCCGGTTCAGGACGATGCTCTTTTCCTGCAGCACCTCGGCTGAAATGGAACTGATCTCCGCGCGCAGATCGGATTCCGTGGCGGTGTCCAGCGCCGCCAGGTTCAGGTTGTCCAGAAGCGACCGGTGCAGGTCCAGCTTGATCTCCGCAAGACGCTCCTTGCGCTTGCGTTCCTTTTCCACCGGCGCAGGCGCGGCAGTGGTCGTCGGGATCGGCTTGCGCAAAGACGTCTTGACCGGCTCTGCTTCCACCGGTCTGGTCTCGATCTCCGGGATGTCGACCTTTTTGACCGGTTTGCTCAGGTTCTTGTAACGTGAAAACATCTGTCAGGTCCCCAATCTCAGGCCGCTTCGGCTTCCGGCTTGCCCAACTCGTGCAGAGAGGCGGCCAATTTCATGATTTCCTTGCGCAGCGGGTTCTTCGTGGCGCCCACCGCCAACGGTGTGCCATGGTCAGCCGTCTGCGTGATCGCCTTGCCACCATCGGGCAGCTGAACCTCGATGCTGATCTCAAGGCTTTCGGCCAGACGCTTCACCCGGCTCTTGCCGTTCAGATCAGTGAATTTCGGCGCGCGGTTCAGACAGAACCGCAGCTTCTCCACCGGCAGATCTTCGGACCGCAACGCCCGCTTCATCCGCAGCGCGTTCTGGGCAGAGCGCATATCAAGCTCAAGCGTGGTCAAATACACCTGCGCGGTGTTCAGCACGGTTTCCGTCCAATGCACCATCGTGCTCGGCATATCCACGATCACATAGTCGAATTTCAGCC
>JBCBWJ010000321.1:0-4038 GCA_039817165.1 Pseudomonadota bacterium
CCATAGGGTTAATCCCGCAAAAAGAGATCTTATTTGCACCGGTTGCGACGATATTTTTATGTATTTATAAGCAAAGTTAGACAAAAATGGGTTTTTCATGCTCGACGACACAGACAAGCGCATTCTGCGGCAATACCAATATGCACCGGACCTTTCTTTGTCCGAATTGGCTGAGCAGGCAAATCTGACGCCGGGCACCTGCAACCGCCGGCTACAACGGATGCGTGAGCACGGGATCATCCGGGCCAACCGAGCGGTCATCGACTGGCGCGCGCTTGGATTTGAGGTGGAAGTGTCCTTGCGCGTGACACTAGAAAAAGCGGAGCCTCGCGCCTTCGATGACTTCCTCGCAGCGGCAAGGGAGGTGCCGGAAGTGGTGGAAATTCAGACCTTCCTTGGCCGCGTTGACGTGCGCCTGTCTGTTATCGCCCGCGACATGGCGCATTACCAAGAGATCTACCGTGCCGCGATCCTTGCCCTGCCGCATATCGCCGACATAGAGGCCTTGATGCATGTGGCCCGGATCAAAAGCGATGATGTCCTTCCACTATGATAGATTTGGATACCAAAGACCGCGCGCTTTTGCGCCTTTTGGTGGAAGACGCCACTCAAACCGCGAGCGCCTTGGGTCGCACACTTGGCCTTTCGCAGCCGGCCACATGGCGTCGCATGTACCGTTTGCAGGAGGCAGGCGTGCTCAAGTCTCAGCGGCTTGATCTGAATGCAGAAGCACTGGGGTTCGGCGTGACCGTATTCTTGGGTGTCAAACTGGCCACAAAGGGCCGCGTGAGCATCGCCGACTTCGAACGCGCTGTGACGGCGATCCCGGAGGTGCAGACCGTCGAACATATTCTGGGGCTCTATGACTACAGGTTGCGCGTCGTCGCACGAGACATTTCGGATTTTGAACGCGTTCTGCGGCGGCGCATCATGACACTGCCCGGAGTGGGCGATGTTGAAGCAAATGTGCTGTTGAGCGAAGAACGTCGACCCGGGCCCATTGGCTAGTCGCTTTGGGATGGTGCTTCGCCACAAAAAGTTTACAATTTAACCTGCGCCGGACGTCACGTTAAGGAATGGCTGATGAACAAGACGCCCACAAAAGACGCCTACATGCTTATCCTGGAGGCCATTGACGGCGGAGATTTCCGACCTGGGGATCGGTTGGTTGAAAGTGACCTTGCCGACAGGTTTGGTGTGTCGCGAACCCCCATTCGTGAGGCGCTGCAAAGGTTGGAGACACAAAGCCTACTGACACGAGACGGGCGGAGTTTGATTGTCGCCTCGCTGGATCACAACCAACTCGCGGAGCTTTACGTGGTCAGGGCAGAACTTGAAGGCCTCGCAGCCGGGCTTGCCGCGCGTCATGCGTCGCCAGAGGAAGTGCGCGTGCTCAAGGACATGGTAGAAGATGACCGCAAATTGATTGGCAAGCCACAAGCCATGGCACGGGCCAACAGGCGGTTTCACAAGCAAATTCACCTGAGTTCCCACAACAGGTTCCTGGTCCAACAGCTCGATCTGGTTCATCGGTCCATGGCGCTCATGGCGACGACTTCCCTCGCAGCCGTCGGGCGCGATGAGGACGCGCTGAAAGAACATGAAGCCATCGTTGAAGCCATCGAGGCGGGCGATGTTCCAACTGCGTCAAGCGCACTTCGCTCACATATCTCGAAGGCCTTTGTAACGCGGCTTAAACTTGATTCCGGAGAGGTGGAAAGCACGGTGTGAACGCGTTCACCGCCGTTTGAGATCCGCGCATGTCCCGCGCGTTTTTTCCTGCATTACGGCAGATAATCCGTGCTGCGTCTTGTCCCAGAAGAACGGTTTAAATGCCAATTCGTACAGCGCTTTGTAGGCCGCCACGGCACCAAGCGGGGTATAGAAGTGCATGGTCGGCGTCCAGGGAAGAAGATGACGGTGTCGAGGCCCGGAGACAGCACTCGCAAAAATCGTGATGTTGATTACTTCTATCACCAGAAATGCTGACCCAAGCCCAACCATCACCTCCCGCGCCACAACGGCATCAAGTGGATGTGGCACCCCCAGTAGAACCAGCCAGAACGACCAAAGTACAGGCGCCAACAGAAATTGCGAAAGCGCCGTAACAAAATGCGCCTGAAAGCCCAGAAACTTCCAAAGGCCCAACTGCCGCAACAAAGTCAAAGGCTGGCGCATGTGCACGATGTAGGTCGTCATGTACCCCTTGAGCCAACGAGAGCGTTGCCGAATCCACGCCCAGGGGCGACAGTTGGCTTCCTCTTCCGTGACAGTGGCGAGCATCTCTGTGCGATAGCCATGCCGCGCCAGGCGAAATCCCAGATCGGCATCTTCGGTCACATTATGAGCGTCCCAGCCGCCCAGATGTTCCAGCACCTTGCGCCGAAAAAACAGTGTCGTTCCGCCGAGAGGAATGGCCCAGCCCAATCGTGACACGCCAGGAAGGACCAAGCGGAACCAAGTTGCATATTCGATGGAAAAACACCGCGCGAGCCAATTCTGACGAGGGTTATAGTAGTCCAACACACCCTGAATACAGGCCACCTCCGGCGGGAGAACCTGAAACCGCCGCGCCACTTGTGTGATCTGATCGGGCTCTGGCGCATCCTCGGCGTCGTAGACCCCAATGATCTCACCCTCGCAGAAATCGAGCGCATAGTTCATTGCTCTCGGCTTCGTCCTCGGTTGCCCGTCCGGGACCACAACTGCCCGGATCCAGGGCGGCAGGTCGATAGTGGCCAGCATATCACGCGTGGTTTCATCGGCCTCTTCAATGACCAAAAGCACATCCAGCAGACATTTGGGGTAGGTCAACCGGCTGAGCCGCCTCACAAGCGCATGGAGCACTTCGGTCTCTTTGTAGAGTGGGACGAGAATGGACATCTTAGGCAACGGCGCATCACTGGTTCGAAGGGACGCATCACGATCCGGTTCCGCCGTCTTGCGGGCGACAAACGCCAGTGTTTTGAAAACGGCAGAAACGATCAGCGTGAAAATCGCCCAGATAGCAACTCCAGCAAAGACCATTGCGGGGAAGGCCCACGTGGCGCAAACGAGCAGCAAAAGCACCGTAGCAATCATCGTGAGGCGCAGGGTCTTGGACCTGCTCCAAGTCCGGCAGCTTTCGGCCTCCGGCACCCGGGTGCAAGCTGCTTTGGTCAGCTGAGGACGGTTAAACGCTGCAATGCGCGCCTGAATCGCCTCTCGAGGCGCTAAGAGAATGCGCGAATTCCTCAACTCAGCGGGCAACATGTCACCCATCCGAGCCAACAAACTTGGATCTTCGACCACCAGAGAGGTGGCACCGTCACGATCCACCACAGGCATGATCGCATGGGTCAGCAAAAGAGATGGGGCAAGGTCGGTCTGAACATAGGGCAAGCATCGCAGTTCATCGGCCGTCAATTGACGCGACTTGCACGACTTTGCGTGCACATCGAGCAGCGTCCGACGACTGGCAAGTCCTTCTGTCAGCAAAATGCGGTCCAGCGAAGCATTGCAGTTTCGCTGAACGGTGCGCGCAAGAGCAATATCATCCGGTGTACTGGCCCCGTGCCGAACAAGGTCTTTGGCCCGCTGTTCACTGTCGCGTCTGATTTGAAAGTCTTTAAGGGGGGTGTCGAATATCGGCTCTGCCTGCCCCAGCTGACGAAGTTCCGTTATTCCCATAGCCTGACCCCTTGTCCTTCGACCTTGAGACTCACCATGGACGGGCTTAGTTAATGAAGCGTAAATTTATGACTTGTTAACAATCTGTTAATCATGGTTAAGGCTAAATTAACAGGAAGTTGCAAGAGTACGGAACGTTACTTTTTTTTGGCCTCTGCCATCAAGGTTGCAAACCGTTCAAAAAGGTAAAAACTATCTTGGGGACCAGGGCTTGCTTCGGGATGGTGCTGAACCGAAAATACGCGTTTATCTGTCACGCGAACCCCGCAATTTGAGCCATCAAAAAGCGAAACGTGCGTTTCGACAACGCCCTTCGGCAGTGTCTGGCTGTCGACAGCAAACCCGTGATTCATGGAGGTTATCTCAACT
>JBCBWJ010000322.1:0-4031 GCA_039817165.1 Pseudomonadota bacterium
GTCATGGCTCAGAAAACTCAGCAGCATCTGCACACCAAGCAGCACTGGAAACGCGCTCAGCATCACCGTGCCCGCTGTGGCAGGCACACCCGACCGCGCGCTTTCAATCCATTGGCTGATGCCGAACACACCGCCAAAGGTCAAAAGCACCACCCCGAACATCAGCATCAAAGAGGCCGTGGAAAACCCGCGCAGGAAGTAATTGTACATCACCCGCTTCATCAGGTTGCGCCCGTGGAGCCACGGAAACTTCAACAGCGCATCGAGCTCGCTCAGCCCGCTTTTCTCATCGCCGTACACCGCTTCCATCGGCACATCGCGCACCGACGCCCCCAAGGTGCCCAACCGAAACAGTAGGTCGCTTTCAAAGAAATACCGCTTGTGCAGCTTCTCCAGCGGCAGGGACGCGGCCACATCCGCATGGATCGCAGTGAACCCGTTGGTGGGGTCGAACAGATGCCACAGACCCGATGACAGCTTGCTCATGAACGACAGCCCGGCATTGCCGACGAGCCGCACCATCGGCATTTTCTGCACAGCACCCAGGTCGAAGAACCGGTTGCCTTTGACGTAATCCGCCTCGCCGCTCACAATAGGGTCAATCAGCGCGGGGATCAGGCGCGGATCCATCTGCCCGTCGCTGTCCAGCTTCACGATGATCTTTGCACCCCCCTCAATCGCCGCACGATACCCGGTGACCGTGGCCGCACCCACACCGCCATTTTCCGCATGGGTCAGAACCTGCAAACGCGGCTCCTCCTGCGCCAGATCGGCCAGAACATCGGCCAGAGTGTCGGGGCTTGCATCATTCACGCAATAGATCCGCCCGATCTCGCGGGGCACGGCCTGCACCACGGCGCGAATGCTGTCCGCGGCCTTGTAGCAAGGGATCACAACGGCGGTGTTCGACAAAGGTGAGGTCTGCATGGGTTAACCTTCCTGCGAAAGGGTGAAAGCGCGGATGCCCGGCACGCAGGAGGGGATTTCGGCATAGCCGCCCCATATCTGCGCAAAGGGTGCATCCTCGGTGTAGAAATCGATGAAATCCATCTCCAGACGGTCGATGGCATGGCGCCGCTCGCGGGCGTCCACAAAGACCAGTGCGGGGCGGTGCGACAGGTCCTTGAGCGCGGCCTTGCGCTCTGCCGCCTCGGCCAGTGTCAGCACGCGCGCGGCCTCCACCGACAGCTCGGTTTGGGCGCGCAACCGCACAATGGAGGGCAAAAACAGCCGACTGTTTGTCGCCGCAACCCAGCGTCTGTCGGCATAATTGGCCACGGGAAAACCGGGGTAAGGATGGGTCGAAAACGCCATGAAACCGGCACCTTCCAGGACATGCGTTTGCACCATCCCCACAAGACAGGCCGTGCGTTGGCCGTAGTGGCCCCCCGGCATCAGGTTCGCCAAATGCAGGCTGGCATAAAGCGCGGTCATCGCCACACCACCGGTCAGGGCCGCACCCGCCAACATCCGCTTCAGCCGCGACATCGGTCCAAGCGCGGACAGCAACAGCGACAGCATCGCGAACACAAGTGCGGGATAGAAGTGATAGGAATAGCCCTTGGATTGCGCAATGGCCGCAATCAGGAACCCGGCGGCGGTCAAAGCCGGCAGCGTCGGCAGCGCCTGCCACCCGCCCCGCCAAGCAAAGATCAACGCACCCAAGGCCAAAAGCGTCGGCGCCGGGTCCGACAGAACCACGTCCGACATCGCGTGCTCAAAGCCCCAATAGACCTGGGTGATCAAAGGCACGACCTCGGTCAGGTAAGGGCGCGCAAACACCCACGTCGCGGCGACATAGACCACGCCCGTGAGCAACAGCGCCCCCGCGTCCACGCGCATCACAGGGCGCAAAGATCGCTCCCGCAGCGCGACATAAATCCAGATCAACGTAGGCACCGCCAGGAAATGCGGTTTGAAGCAAATTGCGATCCCTGCGGCCACACCTGCCAATGCCGCCTGCGGGCGCGGCACATCGCGTCCGACCACAAGCATCAGCCATGGCAGGATCAGGATCACCGCCAGATGTTCGCGCTGTCCAAAATCGCGATGCGCGCCCAGTGTCAGCATCAGTGCCAGAAAGACCAGAACGCCCGCGCGCGCAAACGTGTCCACCCTCCCGGCCAGCCCGCGTTTGAGCAGCGCCAGAACACCGGCGATCAAGGTCAGAACCACGGCGCGGAACATGTTGACTGGATCCGCCCCGATCATCTGCGCGAGCCCCGCAATGGGCGCGTTCAACCACCAGATCAGCGGCGGGTTCGAGGCCACGATGTCGCGCCCGAAGGTGCCGCCCTCCAGCAGCCGCGCGGAAGAGTTCAGAACCCACGCCACATCATGGTTGAGAAAGGTCTGCGCTTGAAAGTATCCGCCAAGCGCAAGCGCCAACAGCACAGGCAGCAGAACGACCAGCCATTCACGGCCGGCACGGTCCACACGCATTGGCGTCGCTGCTTGCATCTCTCTTGCCCCAAATTCCAAGCTGCCCGTTTCCGGACGTTGCCAATTTGGAAACAAAAAGTGTCAATATTGCGCCGACGCAGGGCCGTTTCTGGGGTGGGCGCGCCTAGTACTCGTCGCCCTTGTAGCGGTTTTCTTGCCCCTTGGCGGACGACAAGCCGACAAAATCCGCCCAATCATCTCCGGGCCGCCAGATGCTGTCCATCCGCTCAGCGGCCGCGTCGCGATCCAGGTCATCGCGCACCTGCGCGTAGCGATAGAAAAAGGCGCTCACCCGCGCATTGTAGATGCAATGCACATGGATCATCTCGCCCTCATGGGCCTCAAGCACGTCGCGGAACGTCTCAAAATCAGCATCGGTTGGGGCCTCGAACGCCACGGGGATGTAGTCATACACCATGCCGAGCTTTGCCACCGTGCCGGGTTCGTCCTCCAGCGCGCCTTCGTTGTGATGCGGCCCGAGGTTCACAATCCGTGTCACCCCGATGTCCCGCAGCTCTTTGAGTTCAAGCTCGCTCGGCTGGCCAGAGGTGGTGATTTTTGGCGTGATCCGACGCCAGTTCAGAATATGCGACAGCTCCATCCTTCACGCCTCCGCACAGGCCGCATGAGCCTTGATCACGCGCACAATAGAGGCCGGGTTGTTGCGCAACTTGTCCGCAGGCCGGATAGGGCGCGGCACCATGTTGCCCCCGCAATTGGGGCAATGCCCGTCAAAATGCGTCTCGATGCATTCCGCGCAAAAGGTGCATTCAAAGGTGCAAATCAACGCATCGTTGGCCTCTGGCGGCAGATCCTTGTCGCAGCATTCACAGTTGGGCTTCAGCAACAGCACGAGCTTACTCCTTTTCATCACCTCTGGAATACCACGCAGACACATGGCATAAATGACAGGATGACCTCAATTTCTGCCAAGCCTCGCTCAGTTGTCTTCGTGATCTACCCAGATATCGTACTTCTCGATCTGGTAGGCCCGTTGCAGGTGTTTTCCCACGCGCTCCATCCAAAGACCAACGCGCTGGGATATGACTGCAAGGTGGTTTCAGCGGCAGGCACCATGACTGCAACAAACACCGTGCTGCAGATCCCGAGTGAGCCGATCGAAAAGGTGATCAACACGCATGTTCACACTCTCATCCTGATTGGCGGGGACGGTGCCAATACCGCGATGAAAGACACCGCCCTGATTTCGCAACTCCGTACCCTGGCCAAAGGCGCCACTCGGGTGGCCTCCGTATGCTCCGGCGCGCTTGTGTTGGCGGCAACGGGGCTCTTGGATGGCCGCCGCGCGGTCACCCATTGGGACGATTGCGAAACATTGGCCGCGACCTTCCCCAAGGTGCGGGTTGAGATGGATCCGATCTACATTAAGGATGGCCCCGTCTGGACCTCAGCCGGCATCACGGCAGGCATCGACATGGCGCTGGCCATCGTCGCCGAAGACCTCGGCCGCGCCTCTGCCTTTGCGATGGCCCGCTCAATGGTGACACAAATGGTCCGTTCTGGCGGGCAGTCGCAGTTCAGCCCGGTGCTCAGCCGTCAATGGCGCGACCGGTCGGGTCAGTTCGACA
>JBCBWJ010000323.1:0-4029 GCA_039817165.1 Pseudomonadota bacterium
GAAACGAACACCCGGGTCGCTGTGAACATCGGCGCCATGGGCGCAGGCGGGATCGGCCTGCAATTTCTGGGCGCGCTGCAGACCGGCAATGATTTCGAAAATGTCGCCTATATGGCGATCCTCGTCCTCGGCACTGTGATCGCGATGGATGCCCTTTCGGCCAAGTTGCGGCGCGCGCTGATCGGGGGAAGCGACCGCAGCTCTTAGACAAGGAGACACGCATGATCAGATATGCCGTTTTGACCATTGCAGGCGTTGCCGCCCTGCCCGCTTTTGCGCAGGAACAACAGGCCGGGAACGCGGCCAGCACGGACACGGAGGCCACGTTTCAGGCGCTGATCGACAAATGCGATGACGTGGACGCGCTGATGCTGCGCGCGCGCATTCGTTTGCAGTTGCCCCACACGACCGATGCGGCCGCCACGCAGGCGCAGACCATGCTGGATGATGGTTTTGCGGCCTGCGGGGGCGGCGATCTGGACGGGGCGAAGGCGATGCTGACCGAAGCGCTTGCCTTGGCTGAGGCAGGCGCGACAGAGGTCTATGCCACCGATGCGGCCGCCACGCCAGAGCCTGCGGCCGTGGAGCAAACCGACACCGAAGAGAAATCGCCTTGGTGGAAGATCTGGTAAGGCGATCAGTCCAGGCAGAAGCCTTTGGCGCGGATGAACTGACCGAAATCCGCGCGTTCAGGGTGGCTGTATTGGCGCGCTTTGTCTTCTGACCAGCCGTAGTTGGGGCTCTCACCAAAGGTCTGGGGGAAGCGCTGGTTTGCATAGGGTTGGCGGGCGCGCCGGGCGGTGTCGTAGGCGGCAACGGTGCTTTGCAGGGCGTCTTCGGCATAGGCATCGACATGGCAGGTCACACCGAGCGGCAGGCGCATGGAGAGCTCTGGCGGGTGGGCCGGGTGGCCCAGGGCGAGGCCTGCGAAGGGGAAGACATGATCGGGTAGGTTGAGCATATCCGAGACCGCTTGCGCCTTATTGCGAACCGCGCTGATCGGGCACGTGCCGAGGCCCACCGCCTCTGCGGCTGTGACAAAGGCCCCAAGGGCGATGGCCGCGTCGGCAGTGGCGTTGATGAGCGCGTCGAGGTGATCGTTGGCGAACGGGATGGTGTGCCAGTCGTGCAACAGCCGCTGACGGCGATTGTTGCCGCAAAAGATCAGGATCATCGGTGCGTCGGCGATCCAAGCTTGATCTTTGGTGAGGCGGGCGAGTTTCGCGCGTTTTTCGGGAGATTGGAGCACGACGATATCACGCTGTTGCAGGTCGCTCTTGGTGGGCGAGGAAAGCGCGACGGCGCAGAGTGTTTTCAAAAGCTCGGGCGCAACAGGTTGGTCGGTGAAGACCCGGCACGATCCGCGCGCGGCCATTGCGTGCAGGGTGTCGTGATTGGTGTTGGTGGCTGGCATATCACCGAAGCGGTCGTTGAGGATGTCTTGCAGGGTCTTTGAGCTGGATTGGGGCAAAGCGGGCGCCTCTTTTTGTTAGGTATGCTTACAAAAAGCGAAAGAATTCATCGCACCCAATAAGCAAACTTATCTGTTATGATCTTATCAAACAGGCAGCCACGGACACGCGCAACCTTGAACACGCACCCCACCTTATCTGTCACGATTGAGCGTGACCAAGGCGATGACACCTTTGCGGTGCCGGCCTATGACAATCAAACCGTTCTCGATGTTGTGTCCTGGGTGCAGCAGAATGCCGATCCGACGCTGAGCTATCGGTTTGCCTGCCGGGTGGGGATGTGTGGTTCTTGCGCGATGATGGTCAATGGCGTGCCACGATGGACCTGTCGCACGCATATCTCGAAGGTGCTGCAAGACGGCGCGGTCACCATCGGCCCGCTGCGCAACCTGCCGGTGATAAAAGATCTGGCCGTCGACATGGATCCTTTTTTCGACAAATGGGTGGCCGCTGAAGCGGTGCATCACGGCGGGCTGACGCGCGATGATCCGATCATGGCGGTGGATGAGGAAAGCGACGCACGGGTTGAAGCGAATGCCGGGATCGAGTGCATCAACTGTTCGGTCTGCTATGCGGCCTGTGACACGGTGGCGGGCAATCCTGAGTACTTGGGGCCTGCCGCGCTGCAGAGGGCGTGGACGTTGCTCAATGATGCCAAGGACGAAGGGCGGGTGGCGATCCTTGATGCGGTGTCCGGGTCCGGGGGGTGCCACAATTGCCATTCTATGGGGTCTTGCACGGCCTATTGCCCCAATGACCTTGACCCGATGTCGGCCATTGCGGGGTTGAAGCGAGAGACCACCAAGCAGTTTTGGAAATGGGGCCGCAAATGATCAGTCTGCGCCTTTACATGCTGCAACGTATGAGTGCGTTGTTCATGGCGCCGTTCGTTGTGGGCCATCTGGCCGTGATGATCTACGCCATTCAGGGCGGGTTGAGCGCGGCGGAAATTCTCGGCCGCACCCAAGGCTCTCTGGCGTGGTTCCTGTTCTATGGCGGGTTCGTTGTTGCGGTGGCCATTCACGGGGCAATTGGCCTCCGTACGGTGGCGTATGAATGGGGCGGACTGAAAGGGGCCGCACTTGAAGCGTTCATGTGGGCGGTTGGTGCGGGTCTTTTGATCATGGGGCTGAACGCAGTGTGGGGCGTGACCTATGCGGTCGGACCCATCGGGGGACCGGGCGGATGAGGGCGGCCAAGAGTATCACATCTCGGGCGCATCCCCTGTGGTTGGCCTATATTCTGCATCGGTTGTCGGGGCTTGGTCTTGCGCTGTTCCTGCCTGTGCATTTTTGGATCCTGTCCTTTGCAATCCGGGATCAGGCGCGGTTTGACGGGTTTCTGCGCTGGACGGAACTGGGCCTGGTGAAAGCGGCTGAGTTTGGCCTCGTCTTTTTGCTCGCGGTGCACATGTTCGGGGGGTTGCGCCTGATGGCGATGGAGTTTCTGCCCTGGAGCGCGTCGCAAAAAACACTGGCGGCGGGGGCCACGGCCGTGTCTTTCCTCGTGGCCGCTCTCTTTTTCATGCAGGCGGTGTGATGATGACCCGACCAGAGATTGACAGACATGATACCGACATTCTGATCCTCGGCACCGGGGGCGCGGGGCTTTTTGCAGCGCTGCACGCGCAACAGACCGCACCCGAGGGCACGAAGATCACCATCGCGGTGAAGGGGCTCATTGGCAAATGCGGCTGCACGCGGATGGTGCAGGGCGGCTATAACGTGGCGCTTGGGGGTGGGGACACGGTTGAGCGGCATTTCATGGACACGATCCAGGGAGGCAAGTGGCTCCCCAATCAGGACATGGCGTGGCGTCTGTGCGAACAGGCGGTGGTGCGGATCCGTGAGCTGGAAAACGAGGTGGGCTGTTTCTTTGATCGCAATCCCGATGGGTCATTGCATCAAAAGGCCTTTGCCGGGCAGACGGCGGACCGAACGGTGCACAAGGGTGATCTGACGGGGATCGAGATCATCAACCGGCTGATGGAAAAGGTGTTGGCGAGCGGCGTTGAAAAGCTGCAGGAGCATCGCGCGATCGGGCTTATTCCGACGAAGGATGGCACGGCCCTTGCCGGTGTTTTGATGATCGACATGCGCACGGGTCGGTTCCGGTTTGTGCGGGCCAAGACGGTGCTGATGGCCACGGGTGGCGGGCCGACGATGTACCGCTATCACACGCCGTCGGGCGACAAGACGATGGATGGTCTGGCCATGGCCCTGCGCGCGGGGCTGCCTCTGCGCGATATGGAGATGGTGCAGTTTCATCCCACGGGCCTGCTGGCGGGTGACCATACGCGGATGACCGGTACGGTGCTGGAGGAAGGTCTGCGCGGGGCGGGCGGGCAATTGATCAACCACGCGGGTCAGCGATTCATGTTTGATTATGACACCAAAGGCGAACGCGCGACCCGCGATGTGGTCAGCCGCGGGATCTATGCCGAGATGCGCAAGACCAACAACCCCGAGCAGGAGGGCGTGTTTATTTCGATGTCGCACCTCGGGCCGGAGTGGGTCGCGCAGAAGTTCAAGGGCATGGTGAAACGCTGTGCCGATAG
>JBCBWJ010000324.1:0-4011 GCA_039817165.1 Pseudomonadota bacterium
CCAGTCCGAAGCCCACGTGGGCTTCGGACTGGGCTCTGACCAGGATGTGGGCTCGCTGTCGTGCCTGGCCGAGGAAACGGGCGGTGTCTTCATCGAGGCCAGCAATGCCAGCGAGTTGAAAACAGCACTCAGCAACGTGAGCGAGGCCGTGGCCAAAGCGCCGGAGCCCGCACCCGCCCCGGAACCCGAGGCAACGCCGGAACCAGAAACCCCGGAGGTCACCGTCTTTGGCCCGGGCACTGCGGTGGAAGGCAGCCAGATCAAAGTGATCTGGGACCCCACGGTGGACGCCTCCGACGCGATCAACATCGTGCCCGTGGGCACGCCCGAAGGCGAGTTCGGCCTGCGCGCCCGCGTAGGCGAAAACGAGGATCTGGATTTCATTGTGCCGGCCGCACCCGGTGCCTATGAAATCCGGTATTCTTCGGCCACCGGCGAAACCTACGGCCTCGCCGCGCTCGAGGTCACACCTGCCGAGGTCACCGTGACCGCCGCGGAGACGGTTCAGGCGGGTGCGGCGTTCGATGTCAGCTGGACGCCGACCATCCACCCCCGGGATTTCGTAACGATCGCGCCGGTAGGGGCCCCTGCCGACACCATCGACACCCATATTCGCACCGGCAACACCGGCTCCGGCACACTGACCGCGCCCGCAGCCCCTGGTCTTTATGAGGTCCGCTATGCCCTGCATGTCGACCGAAAGGTCATCGGCACACACAGCATAGAAGTCACCGACACCGAAGTAGAGATCACCGGCCCCGATCAGGCCGCCAGTGGGGCCGAGATTTCGGTCAAATGGACGCCCACGATCCACCCGCGCGATTTCGTGACCATTGTCCCCGCAGACGCCGCCAAAACCGAAGTGGGCAACCACATACGCTCCCGCGATGACAGTGACGGTGTGTTGACCGTGCCATCGGCACCCGGCCTTTATGAGCTGCGCTATGTCTTGCACGATGAAAAACGCACAGTCGGGTCCCAGGGCATTGAGGTGATCGCGGCCGAGGTCACGATCACCGGCCCAGAACAGGCGGTGACCGGGTCAAATTTCCCCCTCAGCTGGACGCCAACGATCCATCCGCGCGACTTTCTCACTATCGTGCCAGCGGGCTCTGCCTCTGACGCTGTGGAAACGCATATCCGCGCCCGCGATGACAGCGACGGTCAACTGACCGCGCCCGCGCAACCGGGGCTCTATGAGCTGCGCTATGTGCTGCACGCGGACCGGACCCAAGTGGCAAGCCGGACGATCGAGATCACAGAGCCTGAGGTCACGCTCAGCGCGCCGGCCACTGCGCTCAGCGGGTCGAAAATTGCGGTCTCCTGGACAGGCACCGTGAACGCGCGTGACTTCGTCACCATCGTGCCCATGGGCACCGCCGAAGGTGAGGTGCAAAACCACATCCGCGTGCGCACCGACACCAGTGGCGAGGTTCAGGCACCGGGCGAGACCGGCCTTTACGAGGTCCGCTATGTGCTGGACGAAGGCCGCAAGATCATGGCCCGCGCCACGGTGGAACTGATGGATGCCGAGGTCACGATCTCTGGGCCAGAGACCGTGCGCACCGGTGAGGTGTTCGATGTCACCTGGACGGGCACGGTGGATGCAAACGATGCCGTGACCATTGTCCCCGTGGGCAGCCCGGAGGGCGAGTATGGCGAGTATGCCCGTGTGCGCAACGTGGCCACGAAAACCCTGCGCGCACCCGCACAACCGGGGCTCTACGAGCTGCGCTATATTTTGGACGAAGGCCGCAAGACGATGGCCACCGCGATGATCGAAGTGGTCACGCCGGAGGTTGCGGTCAGCGCGCCGGACCAGGCGGTGATCGGGTCGCTCGTGATGGTCAATTGGACCGGCAAGGTCAGCGACGAAGACTATATCTCCATCGTGCCCAAAGGGGCGCCAGAGGGCGAGTTCGGCAACTACTTTTCCGTGCGCAAGCACGAGCAAAAAGAGCTGACGGCCCCCTCCGATCCGGGCTTGTACGAGATCCGCTACATCCTCAGGCAAGGCAACAAGACGATGGCGCGGGCCGACATCGAACTTGTCGCGGCTGAGGTCAGCGTGTCCGGACCAGAGACAGTGCGCGCCAACAGTGAGATGGTGGTCAGCTGGAGCCCCACGGTGAACCGATCCGATTACATCGCCCTTGTGCCCATGGGCAGCCCGGACAACGACTTTTCGCAGTACTTCTCGACCCGCGAACAATCCGAGCGCACCATCAAAACGCCAGACACACCGGGCGTCTACGAGCTGCGTTATGTCCTCAAGGAAGGCACCCGCGTGGTGGCGCGCCAGACCATTGACGTGGTGCCAGAGACCGCCGCCCTGAACGATGGCGCGCTGATCAACGCCCCAGAGACGGCGGCGGCGGGCAGCACGGTCTCGATCACCTGGCAGGTTGAGACGGAAACACCCGACCAGCGGCTGACGCTGGCCAATCCCGATCAGGCGATCTTCACCTGGATCACCTCGCAGAAACTCAGCGGCGTGACCGAGGTTGAGGTGAAAATGCCCGATGAGCCGGGGCTTTATGAACTGCGCATTCTCGATGTCAGCGGTCAGGCGGTTCTGGCGCAGCGGATGATCACCGTGGAATAGGCGCGCGGGCGCGGGTCACTCAGAGAGGCCGGGCTGATCCAACAGGTGCCGCCCGGCCCTGTCCTCCACCTCGATCACCCAAAGATCGGGGTCAAACCCCTGTTGGCGGGCGATGGCCGCATCCACATCCCGCTCGTCCCCCTCGGCCAGAACATCCCATTTTCGAGTGTCCGTCAAAAGGTCAAACCCACGCTGAAAAAGGCGCGCCTGACCATCAAGCGTGTTCAGTTTGACCAGCACGGCACCGGCGGTGTTGTCCCCGTGGCGGGTGACAAAGGCAGGAATGTCAGAAAGGCGCAGCCGCGCCAGATAGGCTTGAACCCAAAACTCGGAGGTCAGTCGGCTCACCCGGCTCCGTCCTTGAAATCAAGCCCCATCTCTGAATAGCGCTCTGCTTCGTCAAGCCAACCGGGCCGCACTTTGACCTGCAGGAAAAGATGCACCCGGCGGCCAAGGAACTCTTCAAGTTCCGTGCGCGAGGCCTGGCTCACGCCCTTGATCGTCTCGCCCTTCTTGCCCAGAAGGATCCCCTTGTGCCCGTCGCGGGCGACATAGATCAGCTGATCGATCTTGACCGAGCCATCCTTGCGCTCTTCCCAGCCTTCGGTCTCCACGGTCAGCTGGTAAGGGAGTTCCTGATGCAGCCGCAGGGTCAGCTTCTCGCGGGTGATCTCGGCGGCGATCATGCGCATGGGCAAATCGGCAATCTGGTCTTCGGGGTAAAGCCAAGGGCCCTCGGGCACCTCGCCGGCCAGCCAGGCGCGCAGATCCTGCACGCCGTGGCCTTTTTCGGCGGAAATCATAAAGGTCTTCACGAAGGCAAACCGGTCGTTGAGGTCTTTTGTCAGCCCCAAAAGCGCGTCGGATTTCACCCGGTCAATCTTGTTGATGGCGAGCGCCACAGCCTTGGATTTCACCGCCTTGGGCAGCTCTTCGAGAATGCGTTCGACCCCTTCGGTGATGCCCCGATGCGCCTCGATGAGCAGCACCACAACATCGGCATCCGCAGCCCCGCCCCAGGCCGCGGCGACCATGGCGCGATCCAGCCGCCGGCGTGGACGAAAGAGGCCGGGCGTGTCGACGAAGACCAACTGCGCCTCGCCCTCAATGGCGACGCCGCGAATGCGCGCGCGGGTGGTTTGCACCTTGTGGGTGACGATCGACACTTTCGCGCCCACCATGCGGTTGAGCAGCGTGGATTTGCCCGCATTGGGCTCTCCGATCAAGGCAACGAAACCGGCGCGTTGTGTCATATCTGGGGTCTCTTGGGTCATACCGGCCAGCCTCTACCGGGTTTCAACGCCCAACACCAGCGAGACTGTCCGCCAGGACAGATGAGCGGCCCGTCATGCGCCCTGCACCCGCGCCAAGAGCGCGGTCGCGGCGGCCTGCTCGGCCTGCCGCTT
>JBCBWJ010000325.1:0-4006 GCA_039817165.1 Pseudomonadota bacterium
GCAGCGCGTGCCGGGCAGGTCGCGCCCTTCGACGAAGCCTACGAATTCGAAATCGGCGTTGCGGGCGTTGGCGGCGATGAGGTCGTGGGCCTCTTTGAGTTCGGACCGGCCTTTGTGTTCTTCGGTGCCCACGTTCAGCAGGCCGACGCGGGGGCGGGGCAGGTCAAAGCCGTTGCGGGCGTAAGAGACGCCCATCAGCGCGTATTGCATCAGGTCCTTGGCGTCGGCGCGAATGTCGGCGCCACCGTCGAGCATGATGTTGAAGCCCTGATGGTTGGGGGACGGCCAGAGCACGGCAATGGCAGGGCGGTAGATGCCGGGCAGTTTGCGCAGGCGCACCACCGACATCAGCAAGAGCGCGCCGGTGTTGCCGCAGGAGACGCAGACCGTCGCCTCGCCCTTGCGCACCGAATCGAGGGCGGACCACATAGAGGTGGATTTGCCGCTTCGGATCACGTGGCTGGGCTTGTCATCCATCGACACCACGTCCGGGGCGTCACGAATTTCGCAAATCTCTTTGAGCGCCTTGCGTTTGGCCACAAGCGGGTCCAGCACGGATTTGGGTCCGTGCAGGATGAAACCAATGTCGGGGTTTTTCTTGGCGGATTTGTAGAGGCCGGACACAACGACGGCTGGCCCCAGATCACCCCCCATCGCGTCAACGGAAATGATGGTGCGGTTGGAACGTGCGCTTGGTTGATCCGATGTGTCGGACATTCACTCGCCCGTTCCCGTAGCCCTTAGGCTGCGTCGTCTTCCAGTTCGACCTCATCGGCCATGGCGACGACTTCGCGATCGGCGTAGTGACCGCAGGCGCCACATACGTGATGCGGGCGTTTCAGCTCGCCACAGTTGGGGCATTCGTTGGGGTTTCCCGCGACGAGCGCGTCATGGGCCCGGCGGTTGTTGCGGCGGGATTTGGAAACTTTGTTTTGCTGGACGGCCATGGTGCCACCTTCGGTTCGCTATCGGCCCCGGGGGACCATCATTTCAATCAGGCTGATGCCGCTCATACGGCGGTGCGTGTCGCTCAATCAACCCCTAAATCTGTGGAGAGCGCGAAAATACAGATTATCGCGCGTCGAGCAAGAGGGTTTTGGGGGTCACTCCCCGCCTTTTTCCAGCTTTTTCTTGAGATCGGAGAGCGCGGAGAGCCCGCTTTCGTCGATCGAGGTGATCGGGGCGGCGCCTGCGGGCCGGGCTTGGGTCATGTCAGCCTCGGCATCCGGGCTGCGCGGATAGGCGGGCAGGGCCAGTGCCAGCGCCTCTTGGAGGATGGCAGCGAGGTTGATGGTGTCGCCCAGAGGTTCCAGGCTGTCATCTTCTGGCATTTCCACCTCTTCGGCCAAATCCGCCTCTTCGGGCCAGGATTTGAGGAAACGGCGGGTCACGTGGTCGTCAATGCGGGTGGTCACGGGATCGAGCGTGACCACACAAGGCTGCACTACCGTGGCCCCGAGCGTGGCCTGCAGGACCCAATCGCTGGCCCCATCGGCGGATATGTCGCCGGAAAAGCGCAGTTTGCGCAGGCCGAGCAGGCCCAATTCGGACTGCAGGCGGCTCAATTCGGCCTCTGCGGGGTGCAGATCGAAGGCGTAGGGCGCCTTGGGCGAAAGCCGGCTGACGCTGATGGGCGTCAGTTTGGAGTGGGGCGTGCTCATGACACGAAACCTTTATGCATTCTTGAACCTTATCCCTAGCTTGTTGTACCTCTACATGAAAAGCGTTTGTCGCAAGAGAGATAGGGCGGGCATTATGGGTCGTTGGATTGTTAAAGGCGTGGCTTTGGTGGGCCTCTTGGTCGCTGTGGCCTGCACACCGCAGTTTCGCAATCACGGCTATGTGCCGTCCGAGGAGACGCTCAAGCAGCTGACCGTGGGCAAGGACACGCGGGCGACCGTTGATGAGATCATTGGCGCGCCGTCCACGTCGGGCGTGCTGGGGCAGGGCGATTATTACTACGTCCGCAGCCGCGTGCGCGAATACGGCGCGTTCCGGCCGCAGGTCATCGACCGGCAGGTTCTGGCGATCAGTTTCAACACCAATGACACCATTGCCAATATCGAACGCTTTGGCCTCGAAGACGGGCAGGTTGTGCCGCTGACGCGGCGTGTGACCGACAGCTCGGTCGTGGGCAACGGGTTCTTGCGTCAGGTCTTTGGCAATATCGGCGCGATTGATCCGTCCAACCTGTTTGGCGGGTAAACGCCGTCATGGCGTCGTCATCTTAGCGTTATGCTGATGTCACCTGCCGCCCTATATAGAGCGGAAGAGGTATGATCATTGGGAGAGCCTGAGATGCAGGACAAGGTGATCGGCAGAGCGAAGTATGGGTCCAGACTGGCGCGAACGCCAGAGGATGTGCGCGCCTCGCAGGTGCTGCGCCACCGCGCCTTTCATGGCCGGAGCGTGGGGCCGGCGCTGGACCGCGATCCGTTTGACGCGCGGTGTTCGCATATTCTGGTGGAAGAGGTGGGGACGGGGCGGCTTGTCTCGTCGTTTCGGATGCTGCACCTGACCCATGGCCACGAGATCGAGCGGACGTATTCGGCGCAGTTCTACGAGCTGTCCGCGCTGCGCCAGTTCGAGGGCCCGATGGTGGAGATGGGCCGGTTTTGCATTGATCCGGAGGTGCAGGACGCCGATGTGCTGCGCGTGGCCTGGGCGGCGATGACGCGGTATGTGGATGCGCATGGCGTGGAGATGCTGTTTGGCTGTTCGAGCTTCAAAGGCACCGATGCGGACCCTTATTTTGATGCGTTTGCGATGCTCAAAGACCGGCATCTGGCGCCGCGCCGGTGGTTGCCGCGGGTGAAAGCGCCGTCGGTTTTCCGTTTTGCAGAGCGGCTGCGGCGGCGCACGCCGGATGCCAAACAGGCGATGCTGGGGATGCCGCCCCTGCTCAGGACCTATCTGATGATGGGCGGTTGGGTGAGTGATCACGCGGTGGTGGACCGGCAGATGGACACGCTGCATGTGTTCACCGGGCTGGAGATCGCGGCGATCCCGCCGGTGCGCAAGCGGCTGTTGCGGGCGGATGCGCGCTAAGGTCTTTGCGCGTCCTCTGGGCGATTCCTCTGGGCGATTTCACTGGGCGATTTCTCTGGGATTTTGGGCGCGGGGGTCGTAAAGGGCGGCCATGGCCCGTGCTCCTTTGCTGCAACTCACCGATATGTCGCTCACTTTTGGGGGCAACCCGCTCTTTGACGGGGTGTCCCTGACCGTGCAGGAGGGCGACCGCGCGGCCCTTGTGGGGCGCAACGGATCGGGCAAATCCACGCTGATGAAAGTGATGGCGGGGCTGGTGGAGGCCGATCAGGGTACCCGCGTTCTGCCGCCGGGCGCGTCCGTGGGCTACATGGAGCAAGACCCTGATTTTGTAGGCTTTGCCACGCTTGGGGATTTCGCGGTGAGCGGGCTTGGTCCGGCCGAGGCGCATCTGGTGGACAAGGCCGGGCAGGGGTTGGGGTTTGATCCTGACCTCTCGCCCGAGACGGCCTCTGGCGGGGAGCGACGGCGCGCGGCCCTGGCCAAGCTAATGGCGGAAGCGCCTGATTTGATGCTGCTTGATGAGCCGACCAACCATCTGGACATTCAGGCCATCGGCTGGCTTGAGGCGCAGCTGGGGGCGCTGCGCGGGGCCTATGTGATCATCAGCCACGACCGGGCGTTTTTGCGCGCGCTGACGCGGGCGACGCTGTGGATCGACCGGGGCGTGATGCGGCGTCAGGACAAGGGGTTTGCGGAGTTCGAGGCCTGGCGCGACAAGGTCTGGGACGAAGAGGACAGCGCGCGCCACAAGCTCGACCGCAAGATCAAGGCCGAGGCGCGGTGGGCGGTGGAGGGCATCAGCGCGCGGCGCAAGCGCAATCAGGGCCGGCTGACCAAGCTGATGGATATGCGGCGCCAGCATGCCGAGTTGCGGGCAGGCCTCGCCCTGGGCAAGGCCGGCGCCGACCTGGGCGCGGAAAGCGGCGATGTCCTCTCCAAGCGCGTGATCGAGGTG
>JBCBWJ010000326.1:0-3999 GCA_039817165.1 Pseudomonadota bacterium
CTTTCCACGAACACGCGCAGGCCGTCCCCCTCTGCCGCGCGCCGCGCCAGATGCCCCGACGCCCCGCCCAAATGCCCGCGCTCAAAGGCCTGCCATTCCACCACGCCCACGGTCAGATGCACCTCATCCTCGACCTCCGACTGGCTTGACGCGATCGAATAATGCCGCGGTTGCAGACGGCGCAGTGCATCGACAAAAGTCTGCGGCGCAATAACCGCGGGATGCTCGTGAATGACATCAAAGATCTGCCGCGGGGCCAGATACTCCCGCAGCGCCGCCTTGTCCGTGACCAGCGCGGCCAGCACCTCATTGCCCGTGGCGGCGGCGTATTTTTCAACGAAGCCAGGGTAGGATTGCGTCAGTTCCAGATCCTCGATGAGCGCGTCGCGCAGCGCCCGCTTGGCCTCGCCCAGGCGCACTTCCGTTGTGCCCTCCAGCTCAAGCTGTGCCAAGACACGGTCCACCTCGTCCGCGTCATTGTGAAAATACACGCCCAGCGCGTCCCCCGGCTGATAGCTGAGCCCGGACCCCTCCAGCGAAATCTCCACGTGACGCACATCCTTGGTGCTGTCGCGCCCGGTGATCTTTTGCACTTCCGTGATCTCTGCCTCAAAGGGGGTCTTCTTGCTCCACTGTGCCACCGGCGCAGCAACACCCGGCAAGGGCACCACAGTCTCAGCGGTCCCCCCCTGTTTCAGCTCCGGCTCAAACACGTCCAGCGCGCCAGTGATCCAACCCGGCGCATGATCGTCGTAATCCACGTCAAAGAGGCCCGGCTCCACCACGATCTCGGCCCCCAAAGCGGCAAACCGCTCGGCAAAATCCGTGGCCGTCTTGTTGAAGAACGCGTAGCTCGTATCGCCCAGCCCCAGCACTGCGACCTTTACCCCCTCCAGCTTTGGCGCTTTCCTGGAACCTACGAAATCATAGAATGTCTGCGCCCCCTCGGGCGGCTCCCCTTCGCCATAGGTCGCTGTCACGATGGTGACGAACCGCTCGGATTTGAGCTGTGACAGTTTGTAATCGGCCATATTGACCAGTTTCACATCCAGACCCCGCGCCTTCGCCCCATCGGCCAACTCGGTCGCCACATGTTTGGCGTTGCCTGTTTGCGAGCCGTAAAGGATCGTCAAAGGCGCCGCCGCCACAGGGGCAGTCACAGCAGCAGCCCCACTGCCCTGCACTCCGCCTTGCGCCGCGGCCGCGAGATACCCGCTGATCCAGGCCTGCTGCACCGGCGTCATAGAGCCCGCCAATTGGGCAAAGCTCTGGGATTGCTCGGGCGTGAGCGGGTTCATCCCGTGGGGCAGTTGCGTCATCATCATTATGTGCGTCCCTCATTGACAGGTTCTGCATGAAAATCGGTCTTCGACACCTTCACCTCGGCCACGACGCCGGTGCGGATGACGAAATCACCGAACCCCTCATCCTTGCCGCACTCCGCCACCCAGCGCCCGATCAGCGCATCCAGCGTCTCAAGCGCCTGATCGGGGCTGATATTCTCTTGATAGAGCTTTGGGATACGCGTCCCGATCCGGTTGCCGCCCAGATGCAGGTTGTACTTGCCCGGCCCTTTCCCGACGAGGCCCACCTCCGCCAGCATGGCCCGCCCGCACCCATTGGGGCAGCCGATGACGCGCAGCACGATGTGATCGTCGGGCACGCCATGTTTGGTCAAAAGCCCCTCCACCTGATGCACCAGATCGGGCAAAAACCGCTCGGCCTCCGCCATCGCCAGCGGGCAGGTGGGCAGCGCCACACAGGCCATGGAATGCTTCAATTGCGGCGTCTGAAACTCATCGATCAACCCGTGCGCGCGGGCAATGTTCTCAATCTCGGCGCGTTGCTCGGCTGGCACGCCCGCAATCACCAGGTTCTGGTTCGCCGTCATCCGAAAATCGCCCTGATGGATCTCCGCGATCTTGCGCAACCCGGTTTTCAGCGGCCGGTTGGGATAGTCCAGAATGCGCCCGCTCAGCAGGTAGAGCGTCAGATGATGCTTGCCATCCACCCCCTCAACCCAGCCAAACCGGTCCCCGCGCGAGGTAAATTCATACGCCCGCGATGGCGCGAACTTCACTCCCGCCCGGCGCTCAACCTCGGCCTTGAAGACGTCCACACCGACGCGATCCAGCGTGTATTTGGTCTTGGCTTGCTTGCGGTTCACCCGGTTGCCCCAGTCGCGCTGCACCGTCACCACATGTTCGGCCACGGCCAGCGTATGCTCCAGCGGGATAAACCCGAAATCATCGGCCTTGCGCGGATAGGTCGTGGTGTCGCCATGGGTCATGGCCAGCCCACCGCCAACCAAAACGTTCCACCCCACCAGCTTGCCAGCTTCGGCAATCGCCACGAAATTGAGGTCATTGGCATGCACATCCACCTCGTTATTGGGCGGAATGCTCACCGTCGTCTTGAACTTGCGCGGCAGGTACGTCTCGCCCAGGATCGGCTCCTCGGTGGTCTTCGCCTTCTCCCCATCCAGCCAGATCTCCGCATAACCCGCGTGTTCGGCAGCAGATGTTCAGAGATCCGCTTGGACCACTCATACGCCTCCGCATGGAGCGCGCTTTCAACAGGGTTCGTCGTGCACAGCACATTGCGGTTCACATCCCCCGCCGTGGCAACGCTGTCGATGCCGGCGGCATTGATCACCTGATGCATGTTCTTGATGTCGGGCTTGAGCACACCGTGAAATTGAAAAGTCTGCCGCGTGGTCAGCCGAACCGAGCCGTAGATCGTGTGGTCTTCGGCAAATTTCTCGATAACCAGCCACTGCGCCGGCGTGATGATCCCCCCCGGCATCCGCGCCCTGAGCATCACATTGTGCAACGGCTCCAGCTTTTGCTTGGCGCGCTCGGGGCGGATGTCGCGGTCATCTTGCTGATACATGCCGTGAAACCGGATGAGCTGAAAATTATCCGTGCTGAACCCGCCCGTGATCGGATCCTCAAGATCCGCCTCGATGGTGCCGCGCAGGAAATTGCTTTCGGCCTTCAGGCGCTCATTGTCAGCCTTGGGGCCTTCGACGATCAGGGGGCCAGTGTCATCATCAAGCATCTCATGCACCTTTCCATCAGGCATAGGGCGACCGCCCCGGGCAGGCCGCAGCCGCCCGGTGGGTCATGTCAACTTGTAAGGGGGGTTTAGGTGGGTTCTTTGGTCTTGCGCAGATACGGCAAAACCGCCTCGAACTCTCCGAACTTGGCCTTGGCGTCCTCGTTGTTGACGCTTGGGGGGATGATCACATCCTCGCCCGGCACCCAGTTGGCCGGTGTCGCCACACCCTTGCCGATCGAGGTCTGCAACCCGTCGAGCGCGCGAATGATCTCCGCAAAATTCCGCCCCACCGTCATCGGATAGGTCATCGACAGCTTCAGTTGCTTGTCCGGCCCGATGATAAACACCGACCGCACCGTGGCGCTGTCGGCGGGCGTGCGCCCGTCGGGCAAATACGCCTCAGCGGGCAGCATATCAAAGGCCTTCGACACCTCCAGACCCGCATCGGCAATGATCGGGAACCCCGCCTTCGCGCCACCATAGGTCTCGATGTCATTCTTCCACTTCTTGTGGTCTTCCACGCCGTCCACGGACACGCCGATGACCTTGGTGCCGCGCTTGTCCCACTCGTCGGCCAGCTGTGCGACGGCGGAAAATTCGGTCGTGCACACCGGCGTGAAATCCTTGGGGTGCGAAAACAGGATGGCCCAGCTGTCGCCGATCCAGTCATGCAGGCTGTACGTGCCCTGATCGGTTTCGACCGTGAGGTCGGGAATGGTGTCGTTGATACGAAGGCCCATAGGCTGTTCCTTTCCGCGCGAAAACGCGATTGAGTGTTTGAGGTCCCACAGATCAAACGATAGCAGGGGTTGGACCCGGAATTAAACCGCTTGTTCCAAAGGATCAATCAGAACACCGTGATATAAGAACGATGTTCGCGGCGACCCTCGAAACACGTCAGAGCGTTCCATCGGACACGCCCTCGTCGGACCGATGTTT
>JBCBWJ010000327.1:0-3997 GCA_039817165.1 Pseudomonadota bacterium
CGCGTCTCAACACCGGGGAAAAGGTGGCGGTCAAGGTTCTGCGCCCCGGCATCGAAAAGGCGTTTCGCAAAGACATCGACGCGTTTTACTTTGCGGCCTCGATGATCGAACTTTTGTCGCCGTCCTCTCGCCGGTTGCGCCCCACTGATGTGATCGCGCATTTCGAAGGGGTGGTGCTGGGGGAGTTGGACTTGCGCCTTGAAAGCGCGTCCGCGTCGGAATTTGGCGCCAACACTGCGCAGGATGCCGGGTTTTCCGTGCCGTCGATCGCGTGGGACTTTTCGGCCCGGCGGGTGATGACGCAAACTTGGGTCGAAGGCCAGCCCATGGGGGACAACGATGCGCTTGACGCTGCCGGTCACGACCGCGTGGAACTCAGCGAACGCGTGTTGCAATTGTTCCTCAGCCATGCCCTGCGCGACGGGTATTTTCACGGCGACATGCATCAGGGCAACCTCAAGGTCGCGCCCAACGGCGATATCGTGGCCTTCGACTTTGGCATCATGGGCTATATCGATGAATACACGCGCAAGGTCTATGCCGAGATCATTTTTGGCTTCATCCGGCGGGACTATCAACGCGTGGCGGAGGTGCATTTTGAGGCTGGGTACGTCCCTGCTGACCGCGACGTGAACGAGTTCGCCCGCGCCTTGCGCGCTGTGGGGGAGCCTATTTTCGGCATGGATGCTTCCAAAATTTCTATGGGCGCTCTGCTCAGCTATCTCTTTGAAGTCACAGAGCGTTTCGGCATGGAGACCCGCACTGAGCTGATCCTTTTGCAGCGGACCATGGTGGTGGTTGAAGGCGTGGCGCGTTCCCTCAACCCACAGATCAACATTTGGCAAGTGGCCCGTCCGGTGGTTGAAGACTACATACGTTTAAACGTAGGTCCCCGCGCGGCCTTGCGTGATCTGACCCGCGTGGCGCAGGTCTTGACCCGCTATGGCCCGCGCCTGCCCGGGATCGTGGAGGCGGCTCTTATGCGCCAGGCCCAAGCCGAAAACGAGCCGCCCGCCCCCTCACGAAAGAGTTACCTTTTCTGGGCCCTCATCGGGGGCGCCGCTGGGTCTGGTATCACCCTGGCCGCAATTTGGCTTGTGTAGCGGTCGCCAATCGTTGCCCCCTGGCCGCAACCTTCCGCCACATCACTAGAATTTACGATTGTTTCGTTGTTGCCGCTCCACTGTTTCGCTATGCTGGCGTGAAAGAAAACGCTGAGGCTGGTGGAGTTTTTTGTGATCCGTAGGTTTGGTCTTACCTTGACCTTGCTGTCAGCGCTCGGCTTTCCTGCGCTCGCGGAAGACTTGCGTCTGACAACCACCGTCACCAACAACTATGGTGTGCCAAGCGGGCTGATCGATATGCCCACCGCGGAAATGGCACCTGACGGCCAGATTTCGATCAATGTCTCGCATTTCGAAGGGTACACCCGCAACACCGCGACATTCCAGCTATTGCCTTGGTTGACCGGCAGCTTCCGCTACATCGGTGTTGACGATCTCAACCCCGCGTTTGATATCTACTATGACCGTAGTTTCGACATCCGCGTCCGCCTTCTGGAAGAAACAGACTATTTGCCCGGGGTGGCCATCGGCCTGCAAGATTTCTTGGGCACAGGTGTTCTGTCCAGCGAATACATCGTCGCGACCAAACAGCTTGGCAACAGGCTGCGCGTGACTGGCGGTCTTGGCTGGGGCCGTTTGGGCAGCTACAACAGCCTTGCTACCATCCGATCCCGCCCGGCCTTTTCCTTTGCGGGCGTCGGCACAGGCGGCAACTTCCGCTTCAGTGACTACTTCGCCGGTGATGTCGCTCTTTTTGGTGGCCTTAGCTATGAGGTAACGGACAAGATCAGCTTCAGCGCTGAATACTCGTCCGACAATTATGATCTCGAAATTCAACAGGGTGTGTTCCGGCGCGACACGCCTTGGAACTTCGCTGTCACCTACAAGGCCGCAGACAACCTGCTTTTGCGCGTTTTCGCCCTGCACGGGACAGAGTTCGGCATCAACGTGAATGTCTCGCTTAACCCGCGCAAACCCCCGACCGAAACCCAAGGCCCCGCACCATTGCCCGTGGCGGTGCGCGATCCCGCACGGATCAACGATCTGGGCTGGTCCACCAATCCGGTGGAACAAACCGTGCTGTCGGCTGGCCTCAAGACCTTCATCGAAGAAGAAGGTCTTGAACTGATCGGGACAAAGATCACAGGTCGCAGCGCCCATGTGCGCATCAAGAACGGGATTTTTCTTTCAGAGGCACAGGCGCTTGGCCGCACCATGCGCATCATGAGCCGCATTCTGCCTCCGTCGATTGAGGTGTTCCACGTCACGGTCGAAAACAACGGCATCCCGCTCATGACCACGTCGATGCGGCGTAGTGATTTGGAACGGCTGGAGTACGAGAAAGAAGATCAGGCCCTGCTTGCCGCTACCTTTTCTGACAGCATACGTTTCGGTGACGTGCCAGAGCCGGCCGCCGATGTTTATCCGCAATTCACATGGAGTATAGCACCTACCCTGCGTTTCTCGACCTTTGATCCCGAAAATCCCTTCCGCGCTGATTTGCGTTTACGCGCGCGGGCGGGCCTTGATCTGGGCAATGGTTGGCGTCTTGATGGATCTACTTCAGTCCGTTTGTTCGGAAACCTGCGCGATATCAACCGGCCGTCAAACTCGCAGCTGCCTCGGGTACGGACCACCATCGCCGCCTACAATTATCGGTTCGGTCCGACGATCGATCAGCTGACACTTACCAAGTTTGCGCGCATTGCCCCAGATTTCTATGGACGCGCCACTGTCGGGTACTTTGAGCTGCAATACGCCGGTGTGTCGGGTGAGGTTCTTTGGAAACCGGTAGACAGCCGGTTGGCCCTCGGTGTTGAGTTGAATTGGGTGCATCTGCGCGACTCCAATCAGGAGTTCGGCTTTGACAGCCACACGACCCGAGGTGGCACGATCCCTCATGTGAACGGCCACATGTCGGCTTATTACGAGTTCAACAATGGCTTTCAAGCGAATGTACATGCGGGCCGGTACTTGGCTGGGGATTGGGGCGCCACGCTTGAGGTCTCTCGCGAGTTCAACAATGGCTGGCTCATCGGGGCTTTCGCTACCAAAACCAATGTCTCATCGCAGCAGTTCGGCGAAGGCTCGTTCGACAAGGGCTTTTTCTTCCGCGTTCCCTTTGCCTGGATCCTCGGCAACGAAACCAAACGAGGTTATTCCAATTTGATCCGGCCGATCCAGCGGGATGGCGGTCAGCGCGTTGTGGTGCCGGGCCGTCTCTATGCGACGGTGACAGAACCGCACAGAGCCAATGTCGCGGCAAGCTGGGGGAAATTCTGGAAATGACCTTCAAACGCGCTCTATCCTGCACTTTGCTCGGTGGCACGATGCTGCTGACGGCTTGTGGCAATGATGACAAACGTCTGGATCCAAAGCAGGTGGCGGGGATAATCCGCCAAGGTGTGCAGGATCGCTACAATCCGCCACCCGATCGCGACAAAGATGCGATAATTGAGGCCGCAAGCCGCGAGGCGCTCACCCTCGCCGCACCAGAAGATCCGCTGGCCAGCATCCGATTTGATTCCGTGGGCATTGCCGCGGTTCTGCGGCGCATTGAAGTTAACGGCCAGCACATTGTTTGGGCTGCCTGGGGCTCCAGCGATCGGAAATCAATCATTACCAAGAACGGGATGATCACGGCCACGCGGGGCTTGCGCAAAGATCTGATGTCGGCGGAATCGGACCCCGTCCTTGAGCTGGTGCGCAATCGCGAAGAAGGTAATGTACCCTATACCCTTCGCTATCTCGACGGGGATTTCGTGGTCGTTGAAGCCAAATACACCTGCACGATTTCGCGAGGTTACGACAAGACTGTTGCGCTGGCCTCCGGGCCGACGCCCGCTTTGCAAATGTTCTCAAGCTGCGTGTCTGCCAATCGGCAATTCGTAGATCTGTTTTTGGTCGATTACTCGGGCCACATCATTGAGATG
>JBCBWJ010000328.1:0-3997 GCA_039817165.1 Pseudomonadota bacterium
CAATCCCGCCGCCCGCACAGGATCAAGCGTGACCAGAACCTCCTCATCCGGCGCGCCAAATACCTCGACCAGTTTCGTGCCCGGCACCGCCCGCAAGCGATCCGCCAGATCGTCCGAATACCGCGCCGCCAGGGTCATCGGAAACCCGTCGCGTTCCGCGCGCACCGCAATGATCGCGGCATAAGCGCCGGCATTGTCGGAATTGAACGCGGGCTGCAAAACACCCGCCGGAAACGCCCGCCGTGCATCCTCCAACGCGTCGCGCGTCTCCGACCAGACCTGCTCAATCCGGTCGCCCTCCAGCGTCTCCAAAAGCTCGATCGTCACCACGGAAACGCCCGTGGCCGAGGTGCTCTCGATCACGTCGACTTCCGGGATTTCTTTCAACTCGTCCTCAATCGGCGTGGTCACCAGCGCCTCGACCCGCGCCGGATCCGCCCCCGGAAAAACGGTCGTGACCGTCGCGAAAAGATTGGTGATCGTCGGATCTTCCTGCCGCCCGATGGACAAGAGCGACGACACACCCCCCGCGATCAGCACCAAAAGCATCAACGCCACAAGGCGCGGGGACCGATAGGTGAGCGTTTCCATGGGGCTACTCCACCCTTTCAACGGCCTGACCCGGCACCACGCGATGCGGCCCGGCCGCGATCAACAGCGCGCCGTCCCGGAAACTGCCGCGCACGAACGCGCGCGCCTCATCACTGTGCAGCACCTCGACCGCCTCTACCGTCGCACGATTGTCCTCGCCCACGGTCATGACCGTCCAGCTGCCGTTCACCCCTTCGCGCAACGCGGTCAGTGGCACCCACGCGCCCGGATCCGTGATCTCTTGGCGCAGCTCGATCTGCCCGGATTGCCCGAAGGCCGGCGTGTTTCGCGCGTCCGCCAGCACCAATTCAAACACCGCACTGCGCGTGCGCGTGCGCGGGTCCAGATCGGGCCGCAGATGCACCAGCCTCGCACCATACCGCTCGTGCCCGAAAATCGCCTCCGCCAAGGATGTGCTGTCCAGGCCGAGCGCCATATCCTCCGGCAACCCCACCCGTAGACGCGGCGCGGCCTCTTCCAGCAACGTCAAAACAGGCGTGCCCGCGCCCACTGTCTGGCCCAAATCCGCCATCCGCGCGCCGATGCGTCCGGTGAACGGTGCGCGTATCACCGATTTGTCGAGCGCCACGTCAATGCGCACAATCTGCGCATCCGTCTGATCCAGTCGCGCTGTCAATTCCAACACGCCAAGCCGCGCCTCATCAAACCTTTGAGTGGCCGCAAACCCTTGTTTTTCCAATGCTTCCTGCCGCTTCAGCGTTAATTCCGCCAGTTCAAGCTGCGCCTCCAATGCCGCGCGCGCTGCCACCGTCGCCTCCCGATCAGCGACAAGCGCCCGCGTGTCCGTCCGCGCCAGAACCGTGCCCTCGGCCACATGTGCGCCCTCATCCACGCGCACCTCGGCCAAGGTCCCACCAGCCTCAAACGCCAGGTCGGCCTGCTGGGCCGCTTCCAACTGCCCCACGAAGGCCCGGGCCACACTGTATCCCGGTTGCAAGCGCAACGGGTCCGTCCGCACCGCGACCGGTGGCGCAACATCCGGCAGGCCAACGCTTTCAGCGCGCTCGGCGATGAAACTTGAGCCCACAACGACCAAACCCACCGCCAACGCAGCGGTCATCGAGGTCGACACCAGATTGGCGAATATTTTCAATACACGGCGAAGCGCAGAGGGTTTATGAGCGGGATCTGGCATGGTACTACCTGTTGAATGTTAGATGTGCTTACATATGTTAGCGTCTCTAACTTTGGCAAGTTTTATTTGCCGAATTTGGCAAAACCGGCGTAAAAGGCGCACGAAAATGACGGGCAAACGGGAAAATTATCACCACGGGGATCTGCGCGCCGGGCTGGTAGAGGCCACGCGCCAACTGGTCGAGGAAAAAGGCCCCGACCGGTTTTCCGTGGCCGATGCCTGCCGTGCGGCAGGCGTGTCGACCGCCGCCCCCTACCGGCACTTCAATGACCGTGACGAGATGCTGCTGGCCGTCTGCGCCGAAGGGATGGAACGCTTCTACACCAACATGCAGGGCGCGGTCGCGGGCAAACCGCCCGGCTCACTTGAGGCGATCTTTGACCTCGGCATGGCCTATATCGCCTTTGCCACGTCAGAGCCGGGTGTCTTTCGCCTGTCCTTCGGGATCGCGCGCGAGCATGAAAAAGACGCCGAGATAATCGAACGCGGCAAGCGCAATTACGGCATTCTGCTCTCCCAGGTCGCGGCGTTCCAAGGCAAGACAGAGATAGACGAGCAGGTCCTCGACCGGGCCTTCGCCCTCTGGACCATGGTGCACGGTCTGTCGTTCCTGCTCATCGATGAAAAGATCACCGCCATGGATCTTCAGCTCAACATCGAGACCATGATCCGCGACAACACCCGCCGCCTTCTGGCAGAGTGACGCGCCCGCGTAAGAGCCTAAAAACCCAACCTATAGGCGAATAGACTCCACAAATAGCACCAAAATTCACACAAAAAGCGCGAAACGCAAAACTTATCCACAGCACGCAAAACACCCCCAAACCCCCCTTTCTTTTTGCCAAAAGTATCCCCGCCGGAGGCCTGAAATCCCACCCCCCCGCCCGCAATAGTGTTTGAATATCTCTTGCACCTCTGACACCAATGACCCCATGGAAGACATCCGCCCCCTGCGCATTTTTCTCGAGGTCGCCCGCCAGCAAAGCTTCATCGGCGCGGCCCGGCGGTTTCATCTCACCCCCTCCACCGTGACCCGCACCATCGCCCGGCTCGAAGAGGATCTGGGCCAGCAACTTCTCTTGCGCACCACCCGCAAGGTGAGCCTCACCGCCATCGGTGCCACGGTCGCCGCGCGCTACCGTCCTTTGATCGAAGATCTCGACGCGACCACCGATCTCATCACCCGCGAGAGCCGCCCCGACCGGGGTCATCTGCGTCTCAACGCGCCGCTCTCCATGGGCGTCCGCCTGCTGCCCGGGCTCATGGAGGCGTTTCAAGCGGCCTTTCCGGATGTCCGCGTCAGCGTCGATCTCTCGGACGGGATGATCGACATCATGGACGCGCCGTTTGACCTTTCGATCCGCATCTCGCGGCCCCCCGGGGATGTCTCCACGATCTGGCGCAAGATCTGCGTCGTGCCCCGCCACGTGATCGCCGCGCCAAGCCTCTTGTCTCGCATCGGCACGCCCCAAAGCCCCGATGATCTCGACCCGCACACCTGCTTGTCCTACGCAGACGACCAAACGCCAGAGACATGGACCTTCACCAAAGGCGGCCTCACCCGCAAGATCCGCGCGGGCGATCATGTCACGGCCAACAATGGCGATCTGCTCTACGCGTTGGCTGCCAAAGGGCAGGGGATGACCCTTTTGCCGGACTTCCTCGTGGCGGATGGGCTGGCCACGGGCGAGGTGGTGCGCCTCTTCCCGGACTGGCAGGTCGAGCCCCTATGGCTCACACTTTTCTACCCGCCTTATGAACAGTTTCCGCCGCTGGTTGCGTCTTTTACCGACTTTTTCGAGAGTTATCTACAGACCGAACTAGCCGCCGAATTCCAGTTCACGTAGCCCCCTCGCGCGCCACCCTTGGTGTCACCGCCCGCGGATCCGTGATCAGATGCAAAATCGCAGGTCGCCCACCGGTCCGGGTGGCCTCTCGCGCCTCTGCAAGGGCCGCGGCAAAGTCGTCATCCCGCGTCACCCGCCGCCCGAACGCCCCATAGCTCACGGCCCAGGCGGCAAAGTCGGGATTGCGCAAACCCGTCCCACTGGGGCGGCCGGGATAGGCGCGTTCCTGATGCATGCGGATCGTGCCATAGACACCGTTGTCACAGATGATCACCACGACATTGGCGCCAAACTCGCACGCCGTGCCAAATTCCTGACAGGTCATCTGAAAACACCCGTCGCCCGCCAGGCAAATCACCTCCCGCTCCGGATGGGTCAGCTTGGCGGTGGCCGCCAAGCTGAC
>JBCBWJ010000329.1:0-3991 GCA_039817165.1 Pseudomonadota bacterium
GACAAGGGCCTGGCCTATCAGGGCACGGATGGCGACGTGAACTTCGCCGTGCGCAAGTTCCCCGGCTACGGCAAGCTGTCGGGCCGGTCGGTCGACGACATGGTCGCAGGCGCGCGCAATCAGGTCTTCAATCATCGCGACCATCTGGGGGATATAGGCCGTGGCACGCGGCATCACGTCCGGTTCCAACGCACCAAGCGCCGCCATGTCATCCAGAAACCAACCAATCGTTTCTTCCGTGATGTCCGAAATGGGCCGTCCGCTTTCGGCCGCGCGCGCATTAATTTTGTCGTCTACATCTGTGAAATTACGCGCATAAACCACGTGGTCGGCGCCATAAACATGCCGCAGCAGCCGGTTGAGCACGTCAAACACCACCACCGGGCGCGCGTTGCCCAAATGGGCACGGTCATACACGGTGGGCCCGCAGACATACATGCGCACCTTCTCAGGGTCGATCGGTTCGAACCGCTCTTTGGTCCGTTCGGCCGTGTTGTGAAGAAAAATCTGGGTCATTACGCCCTCATTTGCGCAGGGTAAAAACAAGCGCAGGTCGCGTCATGAAAGGAAAGAAAGACCGGCCCGCGTGACGATGTCAGCAGGGAAGACAACAGCTATGTGCGGCGGCGAAGGTCATGATGAGCGGCATAGACACCGCCCGCGCATCGGTCAAGCCCGCGTTTCGCGTTGACTTCCCGTGATGGGCCGGGCCATCTGAAATCAACGGTGCAACAGCACCCTTTTTTAGCGATGGAGAGCGTCATGAAAATGTCGCGCAGGATCACCGGGCTCAACGCGGGCGGCTCGGATGGATGGGACGTGTTTTACAAGGCCAATGCCATGAGTGAGGCAGGCCATGACATCACTCATTTGACCATTGGCGAACATGACATCGGCACCGACCGCAGCATCCTCGACGCCATGTATTCGGCCACTTTGGCTGGGCACACAGGGTATCCCGCTCTCGATGGGCGCAAAAATCTGCGTGAAACCATCGCTGCGCGCATCACAAACCGCACCGGTATCACCACCACACCTGACAACGTTCTGGTCGTTCCAGGCGGACAGGCGGGCCTTTTTGCCACCCACTCGGGGGCCTGTGATGAGGGCGACCGCGCGCTTTACATAGATCCCTACTACGCCACCTATCCCGGCACGATCCGTAGCGTGGGTGCGTTGGCCGTGCCGGTGGCCGCCCGTCCTGGCCGAGGCTTTTTACCCGAGCCAACTGACATCGCGCAGGAGGCTAAAAAGGGGGCTGCCAGCCTGCTGATCAACTCTCCAAACAACCCCACAGGCGTGGTTTATCCGATGTCGACGATGGAAAGCATCGCGCGCGTGGTGCAAGATCATGAGATGTGGCTGATTTCCGATGAGGTCTACGACACACAAGTCTGGAACGGGCCCCATATCAGCCCGCGCAGCCTGCCTGACATGGCGGACCGCACGCTGGTGGTGGGCTCCATGTCCAAAAGCCACGCCATGACCGGCAGTCGCATCGGTTGGGTCGTCGGGCCGGAGGACGCGATTGAGCATATCAGCAACCTGTCCACCCACACCACCTACGGGGTGGCGGGCTTCATTCAGGAGGCTGCGTTTTTTGCCCTCCACAAAGGCGATGCCTTTGAAGCGCAGATCGCCGCCCCCTTCAAGCGCCGCCGCGACCTCGTGCTCGAAATGATCGAGGGCATGAATGCGATCCGTGTCATACCGCCGGATGGCGCCATGTATGTCATGCTTGATCTGCGGGCCACGGGGCTCAGCGGGGAAGACTTCGCCATGCGCCTGCTGGAAGAGTACCACGTGGCCGTCATGCCGGGCGAAAGCTTTGGCCAGGCAGCGGCGGGCCATGTCCGCGTTGGCCTCACCGTAAATGATGACCGGCTTGTCGGCGCCGTGGGATCTATAATTGAGCTGGTCACAGAGCTTACTGCCTGACCCCCCTGCCCCGCGCGTCGCGATTGAGACAGCCATATGCGCCGAATCACATATGATAGGTCTATGCCCTTTGAGGGGGTGCACATACGCTGCGCAGGGAGACGGCTATGTCAGCCACATGCAAAATTGCATTGGTCATCTACACGATAGGCGCCGAGCGTGGCCGCGCGGCACGAGGACGTCCGTGACCTGAATTCACTCCGATTGAATTCTATGCTTCACACCAAGGACACCCGACCATGAACAAACCTATGACTCGTCGCTCCGGAGGTCGCGCTGCCCGTAGAGCAAGCCGCGCAGCCCCCACGCCTGAGGCTCTACGCTCCATCCGCCCCGGTATGGAATCCACCGCGCTCAATATACTACCGCAGGCAGATATCGAACGCATTCACCAGACCGCGTTGCAGCTTCTCGAAGAAGTGGGCTTGGCCGATGCGCCTCCGTCTGGTGTTGAATACCTTGTGGGCGCCGGGGCCAAACTCGGCGAGGATGGCCGCATTCGCATCCCGCGTGACGTGGTTGAGGCCGCGCTCAAAAAAGCCAATCGCTCCGTGGTATTGCCCAGCCGGGACGGACAGCATGATCTCGACCTCACGGGCAACCGCGTGCACTACGGTACAGCAGGGGCAGCTGTTAACATGGTCGATGTGGACGGGCGCCACTACCGCGACAGCACGCTGCAAGACCTCCATGATGCCGCCCGGATTTGCGATGTTCTGGACAACGTTCACTTCTGCCAACGGCCCATGGTGCCGCGTGATATCATCGACAACAAAGAGATGGATCTCAACACGATTTACGCGTGTTGCGCCGGAACGACCAAACACATCGGCGTGTCGTTTTCAGACCCTGAATACGTCGCAGACGCGTTTAAAATGCTGCACATCATTGCGGGCGGAGAAGACGCCTGGCGCGCGCGGCCTTTCGTGAGCAACACCAATTGCTTCGTCGTGCCACCGATGAAATTCGCGACTGAATCCTGTCAGGTGATGGAGCACTGCATCGCGGGCGGGATGCCGGTATTGCTGCTCTCGGCCGGTATGGCCGGGGCCACGACACCGTCGACCATCGCAGGCGCCATCGCACAGGCCACGGCGGAATGTCTCGGCGGGCTTGTCTATGTCAATGCGGTCTCCCCGGGGCACCCGGCGGTCTTTGGCACTTGGCCCTTCGGCCTTGATCTGCGCACCGGCGCGATGACGGGCGGATCAGGCGAACAGGCGCTGCTCAGCGCCGGTTGTGCGCAGATGCACCGCTTCTACGGGTTGGCGGGAGGCGCCGTGGGCGGGATCACCGACGCCAAACTGCCCGACATGCAAGCCGGGTGGGAGCAGATGTGCTCCAACGTGATGGCCGGGCTGTCGGGGCTCAACATGGTCTACGAGGCAGCCGGAATGCATGCCTCTCTGTTGGGCTTTTGCCACGAATCCCTCATTCTCGGCGATGATTTGATCGGACACGCTCTGCGCTGCGTGCGCGGGATCGAAGTGACAGAAGAAACGCTGGCTGTTGATCAAGTGAAACAGGTCTGCCTTGGCGGTCCGGGGCATTACCTTGGCACCGATCAGACGCTGGCACGGATGGAAAGCGATTACGTCTACCCCACCACAGGGGAACGGATGTCGCCCAAGGAATGGGTCGAGAAAGGCAAACCCGACCTCAATCAATCGGCCATCGCCCGCAAGGAAGAGATCCTCGCCACCCGATCTGCCGCGCGTTTTGACCCCGAAACCGATCTGGCGCTCAGGGAAGAATTCACGATCCACCTGCCCGTCTGAGCGCGAGACGCGACCGAGAGGGAGCGACGAGCGCGCCCCTCTCGCCTTATCCAAGCCGGGACAAGATCCTGGCCGTGTCCACTGTGCCTATGGCGCCGGCCATACGCCCACGCTCACCACCCAAACGGGTGGCCACATAGGCCTCAGACACCTGCGCCGGGGCCTGTTGCAAAAGCGTGGCCGCGGTCAGCAACGTGGCCAGGCTTTCAACAAACCACCGCGCTTCCCCCTCTTCCGGTAGCTTTGGAAACCGCCGCATGTGATCCTGTAGGGCC
>JBCBWJ010000032.1:0-12685 GCA_039817165.1 Pseudomonadota bacterium
CCTTTGACGTTCTCGAAGAGGACGCGTTCGACAATGAACCTGCAGAGGCGATCCTGAGCCCCGAGGACGAGGCCGATCTTCAAAGTGAACTTGACGCCGTGACGGCAGAGCTTGAGGCAGACACGGACGCCGCAGCACAGTCTCTCGAAGACATCGAAGACGCCAGGAAAGACGCTGAAACAGAAGCCTTCGGCGACACGTTCGAGGATGAAGGCACCCCTGACGAGGCGTTTGACGAACACCACGAAGACACGGCATTCGAAGAGAACGTGCCAGCCAAGAGCCGTCTTCTCGGCGACACCGATGGCCCGGTCTCGCGCCTGTTTGATGAGGCTGAAAGTCATCTCGACACGCCCGAAGCCTCACGCCGCCGCAGCGCCATTCAACATCTGCGCGCTGCGGTCGAAGCGAATGAGGCCGAAGCGGATGCTGGCAGCGCACTGCGCACCGGGGCCGATGAAGGGATCTATCGCTCTGACATTGCTGACGTGATGCGCAGCAATGACGCCGAAGACACCGTTGAAGCACAAATATCGGACGAAGCCGCCTCGACACGGTCGCGCGCACGTCGCCCGATCGAAAGCCGGCCCGCGCCGCTTAAACTGGTGGCAGAACAGCGCGTCGATACTGCACGTGACCCGGTCCGCCCGCGCCGCGTGTCAACCGCGCGCACATCAGAGCCGTTAGAGCTGCCACAAGACACCGACAGCTTCAGCGAATTCGCAGAAGACATCGGTGCAAATAACCTGTCCGAATTGCTGGAAGCGGCCGCCGCCTACATGGCCGATGTAGAAGGCCGCGTGCAATTCTCGCGCCCGATGTTGATGGGCAAGTTGAAAGAGGCCACAGCCGAGGATTTCTCGCGCGAGGACAGCCTCAAAAGCTTTGGTCAGCTCCTGCGCAACGGCAAACTACAAAAGCTGAAAGGCGGTCGGTTCACCGTGACAGATGAAACCGATTTCCGCGCGAAGACCCGCAACGCGGGCTAAGCAAACGCAACTCACGACCAAAAACGGCGTCCCGATCAGACGCCCTTTTTCGATGCGTAAACCACGCGAGGCCGCCCGCCAGGGCGGATGAGCAACCCCCTTAGGTCACATTCTCAATCGACGTCTCTAGCATGTGCAAAAACGATCCCGCCGACGAACTGGCCGACAGCAAAAGATAGCTATCCTCGCCCGTCCGCAGGATCAAAACACCCAGATGCTCCATCACTGTGCGCGCCGCATCGCCCACCGCAAAATGGGCCGGGTGCAAATCAACGGGGCAAATCCGTTCCAACGCCGCAAGCGCGCCCGGGCCACTGATCTCAAGCCCCGTCCACACATCCGTCTGATCCGTAAGATAAAGCGCCTTTTTCACGTGACCCGCGACGACCTCTTCTGCATCGGGCGCCGCACGCGTGAAGATCACAAAGGCCTGATCCGGCGCCAGCCGCACCAGCCGCGCATCGCCCTTCTTGGTGTCCACGGACGTGCCGGGCTCCGGCAGGGCGACACCATAGCCCGTTTTCACGGCCTTCAGCGCCTTGGCCTCGCCCCCCAGTGGGATTGCCATATTCACAACCGCCAGATCCTTCGGCGCGGTCAGACTGATCGTGCCAAAACGTTTCTCATAGCCCGCCAGTGGCGGTGCACAGACCAGTGTAAACATCTCACCCACGAAGCCGCTCCCCTTCCGGATCCACGAAATGGGCAGAGACGATCTCGACATCCATTTCCGTTCCATGCACCGGGCTCACCGCATGGATCACCTCACCCATGCGCGCATCGCCTGATTTGACAAAGCCCAAACCGATGGAATGCCCCAGATTGGGCGACCACGCGACAGACGTCATCCACCCCTGATCATTGGCCATGTTGGCGGCCTCCCCCTTGGTGATGAAATGCGACCCCGCAATCAGGCCCAGACTGCGATCCACCGGGCGCAATCCCACGAGCTTCACGTCATCCTCGCGGATCATCTCTTCGCGCCGCGACAGCACATTGCCGATGCACTCTTTTTTCTGGCTCACCATCCGGCCCAGCCCGATGTTATGCGCGGTGGTCTGACCGGTCAGTTCATTGGCCGTGCAATGGCCCTTCTCGATCCGCATCACGCCCAGCGCCTCGGTGCCATAGGGAACGGCGTCGAACGCCTCACCCGCCTTCATCAGCCCCTCGATCATCGAATTGCCAAACCGCGCGGGCACCGCGATCTCAAAGGCCAGCTCGCCCGAGAACGAAATCCGGAACAGCCGCGCCGGCGTGCCGCCAAAGACAGTGACCTTGCCACAGGCCATGAACGGAAACGCCTCATTGGACAGATCAAAGCCCTCATCCACAACCTTGCGCAGCAAATCACGAGACTTGGGTCCCGCGACCGCAAACTGCGCCCATCCGTCGGTGGTTGAAATCACATGCACATCCAGATTGGGCCACAGACATTGCCGCGCAAATTCCAGATTGCGATAGACCAGCACCGCGTTGGCGGTGGTCGTGGTCATCACGTAGTGATCCTCATCCATCCGCGCTGTGGTGCCATCGTCATAGCAAATCCCATCTTCGCGCAGCATCAAGCCATAGCGCACGCGGCCCACCTTCAGCGTGGAAAAGGTATTCGAATAAACCTTGTCCAGAAACGCACCGGCATCCTTACCCTTGATGTCGATCTTGCCAAGCGTGGTCACATCGCAAATGCCCACAGAGGTGCGCGTCGCCAGCGCCTCGCGATCCACGCTGTCACGCCAGACCTTTTCGCCGGGCTTGGTGTACCATTCCGCGCGCAGCCAGTTGCCCACATTGACAAAACTTGCACCATTGGCCTCGGCCCATCTGTGGCTCGGTGTCAGGCGCGTGGGTCGGAAATCCTTGCCCCGCGACCGGCCACCAAACGCCCCGATGGGCACAGGCGTATAGGGTGGGCGGAAGATGGTCGTGCCCGTGTCCTGAATGGGCTTGCCCGTCAGCTCTGACATGATGGCCAGCGCGGGGATATTGGCGGTCTTGCCCTGATCCGTGGCCATGCCCAGCGTGGTATAACGCTTGAGGTGCTCGACCGACCGGAACCCCTCTTGGAAAGACTGTTTCACATCCTTGACGGTCACATCGTTCTGCTGATCCAGCCAGGCGCGCGTGCGGCTTTCGCCCACATGCCAGTACGCCGCGCCCTTGCTCGGTTCATCCTGCGCTTCGGGGATGTCCGCCGCCACAGGCCTGTAGCCCAGATCGGTCAGCTGCGCCTCCGCCACGGCCTGCCCCTCTGCCAAGGCCGCCGCCAGCGTCATCGCGCCATTGGCCGCACCAGCCACCGCCATGCCGACAGGCAACACGCCACCGGGGACAAAGGCGTTGATCTCCTCGCGCCATTGCGGCCGCCCGCGTTGATGACACGTCAGGTGCACATTGGGGTTCCACCCGCCGCTGACCGCGACCGCATCCACCGGCAATGTGACGCCTGCCGTGGTCTCCACCGCTTTGACGCCCTTGCGCCCGATGGTGTTGACGATCCCCTGACCGCGCAGATACCGCACACCGGGCAGGTGCACCGGCGCATCCACATCACGGCTGTCAATCACCGCGCGCAGCTCAACGCCCGCGTTTTGCAGATCGACCGCCGTCTGCCAGCCATCATCATTGTTCGTAAACACCGCCATCTCGCGCCCCGGCACCACGCCGAACCGGTTGAGATAGGTCCGCACAGCCCCGGCGAGCATGATGCCAGGCCGGTCATTGTTGCCAAACGCAATCGGCCGCTCGGTGGACCCTGCCGCAAGCACGGCCCGTTTGGAATAGACCCGCCACAGCACCTGCCGCGGCTTTCCATCGCTTTTGGCAAGATGATCCGTGCAGCGCTCCAACGCGCCATAGACCCCGTGATCATAGGCGCCATACACCGTCGTGCGCGTCATCATCCGGACATTGTCCATCGAGGCCAGCTCTGCCACCGTGTTGGCCGCCCACATGCTGCCGGGCGCGCCGTTGACCTCCAACCCTTCGGCATTGAGCCGCCCACCCGGCAGGAAATCCTCATCCGCGAGGATCACGCGCGCGCCAGATCGCGCCGCAGCCAGCGCCGCCATCAACCCCGACGGCCCCGCCCCAATGACGAGCAAATCACAATGCAGGAACCCTTTGTCATAGCTGTCGGGGTCTTCCTGCATCGACAGGCTGCCCAGACCGGCGGCGGCGCGAATGATCGGCTCATAGAGCTTTTCCCAAAACGCCTTGGGCCACATGAACGTCTTGTAATAAAATCCTGCCGCGAGGAAGGGTGAGGCGAAATCCGTCACCGCCATCATGTCGAAATTCAGCGACCCGCGATGGTTCTGGCTTTTGGCCATCAACCCGTCGAAAAGCTCCGTCACCGTGGCGCGGGTGTTCGGCTCTTGCGCGGCCCCGCTTCGCAGCTCCACCAGGGCGTTGGGCTCTTCCGACCCGGCGGTCAGGATGCCACGCGGGCGGTGGTATTTGAACGACCGACCCACCAGCGTCTGACCGTTTGCCAAAAGCGCAGAGGCCAGCGTGTCCCCGCCAAACCCAGTCATCTTTCGACCATTAAAGGTAAACGACATTTTCTGGCCCGGATTGGTGAGGCCCGTGCCAACACGGTTCACCTGCCCAGCAAAGGATGTCGGTGTGCGGTCTTGCGCCTCTTCCGACACGAAGTTCACCGCGGTGCCAATGTTCTCAACTTGGGTCATGTGTCACGCCCCTTTGCGCGGGCCACATCGCGGGCCAGTTCCACCTGGGTGATTTCATGGCTCAGCGTGTTGCGCGTCACCACCAGCCAGGACCGATCGCCCTGTTCGTGATACCAAAGCTCTTGATGCTGTCCTGCCGGGTTGTCCCGCAGATAGCCGTATTTGTAGAATTGCTCGGCGGCGTCTTCGGCCTGCCAATCGGGTCGGTCAATGAGGCTCGCATCGCCCAGATAGACAAACTCCGCCGCATCGCGCGGACCGAGGATAGGGTGGTTGATGATCATCTCGTCCGCCTCCTCAATGCAGGTTGGGCTGATTGCCCACGCCTTTTTCGTCGATCATATGACCGCGCTTGAACCGGTCGAGGCGCAGCTCCGTGGCGACCTCATGGGGTTCATCCGTGGCCAACAAATGCGCGTAGCAATAGCCCGATGCCGGCGTCGCCTTGAACCCGCCATAGCACCAGCCGCCATTGAAATAGAGCCCGTCAATATGGGTCTTGTCGATGAAGGGGGAGCCGTCCATCGACATGTCCATGATCCCGCCCCACGATCGCAAAAGACGCGCGCGCCCAATCATCGGCATGATCGCCATCCCGCCTTCGCAGACATCTTCGACCACCGGCAGGTTGCCGCGTTGGGCATAGCTGTTATAGCCGTCGATATCCCCGCCAAAGACCAACCCGCCCTTGTCGGACTGGCTGACATAGAAATGCCCAGCGCCAAACGTGATGACACCCGGCAGAACCGGCTTAAGCCCTTCGGAGACGAACGCCTGCAACACATGGCTTTCAATCGGCAGACGCATCCCCGCCATCGCCATCACGTGGCTCGATGATCCCGCGACACAGACCGCAACCTTCTTGGCCTTGATCGCCCCACGCGTCGTCTGCACACCGTGGCAAACACCGTCCTTGATATCGAAGCCAGTGACTTCGCAATTCTGGATCAGGTCCACACCCTGCATGTCCGCGCCACGGGCATAGCCCCAGGCCACCGCATCATGCCGCGCCGTGCCCCCGCGCCGCTGATAGAGCCCGCCCTTGATCGGGAAACGCGCGTTGTCGAAATCGAGGAACGGCAATTCGCGGCGCAGCTGCGCCTGATCGGCCAGTTCGGCATCCGCACCGGCCAGGAACATCGAATTGGCCCGGCGCACAAAGGCATCGCGTTGGCCATCGCTGTGAAACAGGTTCAGGATCGACCGCTGCGACACCATGGAGTTGTAATTCGTGTCCTGCTCCAACCCCTCCCAGAGTTTCATCGACATCTCGTAAAAGGGCTCATTGCCCGGCAACATGTAGTTCGACCGGATGATCGTCGTGTTGCGCCCGATATTGCCGCCGCCAAGCAAGCCTTTTTCGACCACAGCCACATTGCGCACGCCGAACTTGTTGGACAGGTAATACGCGGTCGAAAGGCCATGCCCACCGCCGCCGACGATGACCACATCATACCCCTCTTGCGGGTCAGGGTCGCGCCAGGCGGGCGTCCAGCCCTTGTTGCCGGTGAGACCTTCTTTGAGAATGCGAAACGCAGAATATGTCATGGGACAAACCTCAATAAACGAGTCCAAGGTCGCAGAATGGCGCGCCATAGACTTTCCCAAAACAGTCGCGTAGATGCCATTTATGGACAAAAGCGCACATGGCAGCGGGACAAAGCGACGGGTGGGTATTCTGCCCATAGACGGGTTTGCGGCCATGTCTTTTGCGGCGTTGACCGAACCGATGCGCGCCGCCAACCTGCTGGCGCGGCGGGTGCTCTATGACACGGTGGTTTACTCGGTCACAGGCCACCCGGTGCAAAGCTCTGGGGCCACGCTGGTCATGCCACAGGCCAGCATAGGGGGTGAGGACCGGCTGGATTACCTGTTTGTCGTGGCAGGTGGCGATCCAATGGGGTTTGAAAATGCTGCCGTGTCCGCGTGGCTCACGCGACTGGCGCGGGCGGGCGTGCCGCTGGGCGGGGTGTCCGGCGGGCCGATCATCCTGGCGCGCGCCGGGCTGATGGAAAAGCGGCGCATGACCGTGCATTGGGAACACGCCGCCGCCTTGTCCGAAATCTCACCGCATTTGGTGATCGAACGCTCGCTTTACGTGATTGACCGCGATCGTGTGACCTGTGCGGGCGGGACCGCGCCCATGGATTTGATGCACGCGCTGATCACTGAGCACCATGGTGCTGCGTTTGCCGGTCGAGTGAGCGATTGGTTCATGCACACCGACATTCGCCCTTCTGGCGGGCCGCAACGGGCGGGGCTGCTGGATCGCGTGGGCAGCACAAATGCCGCGATCCTCGATGCCGTTGAGGCGATGGAGGCGCATGTGGCCGAGCCTTTGACTCTCGAGCGTTTGTCCAAGCGCGCGGGCGTATCACCGCGACAGCTCAACCGGCTGTTCACCGAAAAACTGGGGCGACCCACGATGCGGTACTACCGTGAATTGAGGCTCGACAAAGCGCAGAGCTTGCTGCGAAACTCCCCGCTCAGCCTGACCGAGATTGCTCTGGCGACCGGTTTCGCCAATTCATCCCATTTCTCCCGCGCCTATGCCGCAAAGTTTGGGCAACCGCCCTCTGCCTACCGGTAAGAGCGCAGTAGAATTTTTTAAAATTCTACCTTAGAAAATTTCAATTTTCTAAGGCAATTTTTTTGAAAAAAATTGCATGCCTGTGGGAACGGTTGCGCCTTGAGGGGCGTGGGATTTGAGTAATTTTGGCAAGATAAAACCGGGGGGCGTCAGTCCTCGGCCCAGGCGTCTGACTGCATTTCCCGAAGACGGCTGGCGGTGCGCTCAAATTCGAAACTGCCCGCACCTTCGATGTAGAGATATTCCGGCTCGGCAGCGGCAGAACATATGAGCTGCACTTGGGCTTCGTAGAGCGCATCAATGAGCGTGACGAAACGTTTGGCCTCGTTGAAATTGCTGCGTGAAAGTTGCGGGATGTCTTCCAACACCAGCACGCGGGCAGATTTGGCCAGCGCCAGGTAATCCGCAGGGCCCAGAGGTTTACCGCACAGATCAAAGAAGGACGCCCGCGCAACCCCGTTGTGATAGGCCGGGATCTCAACCTCGCGCTTGTTGACGATCAGGGTGTGGGGCGCCGAGGTGCCACCCGTCAGGTCCTCCCACATAGCATTGATCGCGGCGCGCGCGGGCATGTCATTGGGGGCAAAATAGCGTTTCTCGCCGGACAGTCGGTTCTGGCGGTAATCCGTCGGGCTGACCATTTCGTGGACGACCATCTGCTCTTTGAGAAGTTCAATGAAAGGCAGAAAGAGCGCGCGGTTGAGCCCGTCTTTGTAAAGGTCATCGGGAACGCGGTTAGAGGTGGTGACGACCACAACGCCCGCCGAAAACAACGCCTCAAAGAGCCGCCCCACGATCATGGCGTCGGTGATATCGGTGATCTGCATTTCGTCAAAGGCCAACAGACGAACCTCATCTGCCACCGCTTTGGCCACGGGCGCCAGCGCGTCCACCTCGTTGCGGCCCCGCGCCGCGTGCATGCCCGCATGCATCTCCTGCATGAAAGCATGGAAATGGACCCGGCGGCTGGGCACCGCAAGCGTGTCGACAAACATGTCCATCAACATGGATTTCCCACGCCCGACCCCGCCCCAGAGATAGAGCCCTTTGGGCGCTGTCGCCTCCGCGCCTTTGCGGAACCAGCCGGTTTTGGCGGGTCGGGTCAGTCCGGTGGCGATGCGGTCAAATTCCGGCAAAACGGCCTCTTGCGCGCTGTCGGCGGTCAGCGTGCCATCCGCCACAAGGGCCTGATATCGTTCACTTGGCAAAGTCATCCGCCCGCCATAGCGCGACTTCTGCGCGGAGAAAAGCACGCCGTCGTGGCTCGCATCAGCCGGGCTTAACTGACAGATCACAAAATCGCGTTTGACGGACTGCAGCACACCGGTAGGGTGGAGGCCTATTTCAAGGAACGTCTCGTGCCAAAATCCCAATCCATATTCACGCCGGTCCTGATCGCGGGCTGTGTGATCTTGATCGTGTCGTTCGGCATCCGCTCGGCCTTTGGTCTGTTTCAGATCCCCATCGCCGAAGAGTTCGGCTGGCTCAGGGTCGAGTTTTCCATGGCCATTGCCATTCAAAACCTCGCCTGGGGCATCGGGCAGCCGATCTTTGGCGCGATTGCCGAAAAGATCGGGGATCGCAAGGCCATCATCATGGGCGCGGTTTTGTACGCGGCCGGGCTGGTGCTGTCGTCTTATGCCGTCACCCCCGGCGCGCATCAGGCGCTGGCGGTGATGGTGGGCTTTGGGATCGCGGGCACGGGCTTTGGCGTGATCCTGGCGATTGTGGGCCGGGCGAGCTCTGATGAAAACCGCTCGATGAGCCTCGCCATCGCGTCCGCCTCAGGCTCCGGTGGGCAGATCCTAGGCCCGCCCATCGCCGAGGCGCTGTTGGTCAACATGCCCTGGCAATCGGTCTTTTTGATCTTTGCCGCGGGCATTCTCGCGGTGCTGTTTTTGATGCCGTTCATGCGCTCGCCGCAAATGGCCAGCAAGGCTGAGCTCGAAGAGAGCATGGGCACGATCCTGAAACGCGCCTTTCGCGATCCGACCTACACACTCATCTTTCTGGGCTTCTTTTCCTGCGGCTACCAAGTGGCGTTCATCAGCGCCCATTTCCCCGCCTTTGTCACAGAGGTCTGCGGCCCAATCGCACCGGGTGGGTTCCTTGACGGGATGGGGATCACGACGACCTCGGCCTTGGGCGCGCTGTCCTTAGCGCTCATTGGGTTTGCCAATATTGGCGGCACGCTTCTGGCGGGGTATCTGGGCAAATACTATTCCAAGAAATACCTGCTGGCCGGGATCTATGCCGCGCGCACCGTGGTGGCGTCGGTCTTCATTTTGCTGCCAATGACACCCACCACCGTGGTCCTCTTTGCGATTGCGATGGGGTCGCTCTGGCTGGCGACGATCCCGCTCACCTCGGGGCTCATCGCGCATATCTACGGGTTGCGCTACATGGGCACGCTCTATGGGATCATCTTTCTGAGCCACCAGATCGGAAGTTTCCTGGGCGTGTGGCTGGGTGGGCGGCTCTATGACATCTACGGCAACTACACCGCCGTGTGGTGGATCGGGGTGGCCATTGGCGCGTTCTCGGCAATCATTCACCTGCCGATCCGCGAAAGGCCTCTGACGGCGCAAACGGCTTAGGGCACCACCTGCGCGTCCAGACCTTCTTCTGACAACCCTTCGAGCCGCGGCATGAGACCCAAAAGCTCTTGGGTGTAGGGGTGCGACGGCGCGGCAAAAAGCGCCTCTGTCTCCTGCACCTCGACCAGTTGGCCCTGTTTCATCACGCCCACGCGGTTGCACATCTGGCGCACCACCGGCAGGTCATGAGAGATAAAGAGCATGGTCAGGCCCAGATGCTCTTGCAGGTCCTTGAGAATGTTCAGGATCTGCGCCTGGATCGAGACATCAAGCGCGCTGGTCGGTTCATCGCAAATCAGGAACCGCGGCTGCGTGGCCAGCGCACGGGCGATAGAAATCCGCTGCCGCTGACCGCCCGAAAACTCGTGCGGGAACTTGTTGAACGCGTCCGAGGCCAGCCCCACCCGGTCGAGCAATTCGCGCACGCGCGCAGGCACCTCCGACGCGGGCAGCAGGTTATGGTGGCGCAGCGGCTCGGCCACGATATCGCCCACCTTCATGCGCGGATTGAGCGAGGAAAACGGATCCTGAAAGATCATCTGGATCTGGCGGCGATAGCGATCGAGCCCGGATGCATCCATTTGGGTCACGTCCTCACCATCAAAGAGGATTGACCCGCCATCAACCTTGTAAAGCGTGCCGATCATACGGGCGACGGTGGATTTTCCAGAACCGCTTTCGCCCACGAGACCGAAGACTTCGCCGTCCTTGATGTCGATAGACAGGTTATCCACAGCCGTGAAATAGGTCCGGCGCGACGGAATAAGAGAGGACTTTTCGAGAAACGTCTTGGTGACGCCTTTAACCTCCAGCAACGTGCCCTCTTTCGACGGCGCGGGCTTTTGCCAGCTGCGCGCCAGATCGGCAATCTTGAACTCCGTCACCCGTCCGCCATAGCCAATCAGCGGAAAGCGTTTGAGCTTCAACGTCGGGCGCGGCACGGCGGCAATCAGCGACCGTGTGTATTCATGGGACGGCGTGCCGAGAATGCGATCAGTGGGCCCGCTTTCGACCACGCGGCCATTGTACATCACGGTGACCTGATCGGTGGTGTCGGCGATCACACCCATATCGTGAGTGATCAGGATCACACCCACCTGGCGTTCGTCCGCCAGTTCTTTGATCAGGTCGAGCACCTGTGCCTGCACGGAGACATCGAGCGCGGTCGTGGGCTCATCGGCCACGATGACCGAAGGCTCGGAACACAAGGCCAGGGCAATCACCACCCGCTGACGCATACCGCCGGAGAACTGATGTGGGTATTGATCAAACCGCACAGACGGGTTGGGAATGGCAACGCGATCCAGAAGGGCGATGGCGCGGTCCTTGGCGTCGGTGGCAGACAAACCAAGATGGAGCTGGATCGTCTCGACCAGTTGCTCGCCCACGGTGAAAAGCGGGTTGAGAGAGGTCAGCGGATCCTGAAAGATCATCCCGATCTCTTTGCCCCGGATGCGCCGCTTTTCCTCGTCGCTCAGTTCATCAATGCGCCGACCGTTGAGATGCACCTCACCAGTGTGAATGCGCGCCGGCGGGTCCAGAAGACCGATAATGGCGTTCCCGGTCATGGACTTGCCAGCGCCACTTTCGCCCACCACGCCGCGGATTTCACCGGGGCGGATGTCATAGCTGACCTCTTCAACAGGCCGAAAGATGCCACGGCGGGTGGGGATCTCAACGGTCAGATTTCGGATAGACAGAACCGCTTGGGTCATGCGCGCCCCTTTGAACTCAGTCGTTACGTTATTTTCTATCACGGCTGAAGTTACAAGGAGCCACGCAGTCTTTCAAAGAATGCGGCCCGCTCTAAAGCACCCGGATCACATCCTTATCAATCGCCAGCATGTAACCCCGCCGCGCGATGTTCTTCACCAACAGCTCGGACATCATCTGATTGCCCAGCGTGTCGCGCAGCCGCTTGATCCGCGTGGCCCCCGCCGCCTCTTCGCAATCTTCCTTCGTCCGGCCCGAAATCACCGCCTCAATCTCCGCCCCGGTCAGCACCTCATCATCCATCCGCGCCTCGGCCAGAACGGCCAGCGTCTCCATCGCCGCGTCCGTCAGCTTGAACCCCATATCGTTGAGGTACACCGTCTTTTCATCGCGGCTGATCAAAAGCGAACTCACCTGAATGCCAGAGCGTTCAATCTGCGCCATCCGGCGGTTGAGCACGATCAGCATGGTCAAAAACACGAACGTCGCAATCAACAGCGCCGTGGCAAACACCAGCAACACGAACATCGCGATCCGGTAGCTGACCAAAGTTTCCGAAAACGCCGTGCCCGACAGCGCCAGGATCTCGAGCAGTTTGATCTCCGCATCGGTGGTCAGCGCGTCATTCTCAACGAAAATCCGCTCCACCCGCATGTTGAACGCGTTGGCATCGGGCAGCTTCAGAAACAGAAAAATGGCGGTGAGGGTCAGGATCACCACGATACCAATCACACCGAAAACCACGATACGGTTGCCCGATCTGCGGGCGTCTGCGGCGCTGCCTTCAATCAAGGGACCCGCCCCTTTCGTCTTCACTCACCCCTGCACCGAGAGGATTTTCAACAAGGTCAGCCCCTGCGCGGCCAGTTGCGCGCGCAGTTGCCGTTGCACCGTGCCACGATCGCACGGACCCGGCACAACCGCCACATTATGGAACAATTGCAGCGGATTGTCGCGCTTGGCTTTGTACTGCACCGTACAGGCCGCATGGGCACCGCTGGCCATCAGGGACAGGGCCAACACGAGGGCCACTATGGGGATCATCCGTTTCATGAAGCCAAGATGCTCTGACGTGCCACGCTATTCAATATCCCGCTTGCAACA
>JBCBWJ010000330.1:0-3983 GCA_039817165.1 Pseudomonadota bacterium
CCGGTCCTCATCCTGATCCTGTTCCTCTCGGGCGGGGTGAGCTGACCATTGGTGGAAGAGGCCACTTCGACCGCGCCGGCCTTTTCGGCTGGAAAGCCAATGCGCTTCATCAGCGGGATGGTGAAGGTGCCGGTGGTGACGGTGTTGGAAATGGAGCTGCCGGAGATCATGCCGGTGAGCATGGACGACAGGACGGAGGCTTTGGCGGGGCCTCCACGCAGAGCGCCAAGAAGGGCAACGGCCACTTTGATGAACCACGATCCGCCGCCTGCGCGGTCGAGAAGCGCGCCAAAGAGGACGAAGAGGAAGATCATCGTCGTCGACACGCCAAGGGCCACGCCGAAGACGCCTTCGGTTTGCATCCAGTAGTGGCCGAGCGCCTTGGACAGCGACGAGCCGCCATAATTCGTGATGTTTCGGGCCCATTCGGAGTAGCCTCCGAAGAAGGCGAAGGCGACAAAAGCACCGGCGATGATCACAAGCGGCAGGCCGAGGGAGCGGTAAACGGCGGTGAAGAGGACCCCCATGCCGATGCAGGACATGACAATGTCGGATGTGCTCCACAACCCCGGACGGTCTGCGATCTCGAACCGGAAGACCACGAGGTAAAGGCACGATGCGACGCCAAGGATCAAAAGCGCCCAGTCATAGACGGGGATGCGGTCTTTGGGCGAGGATTTGAACAACGGGAAGGCGAGAGTTGCCAACATGATTGCGAAGGCCAGGTGCACGAACCGGGCTTGGGCCACGATGTTGGCGAAGATGTTCATGCCGGTGGCCTGGGCCAGGACGCCGGGGACTTTGGAGGCGATGTAGAGTTGGAAGAGAGACCAGACGATGCAGGTGCCGATGATCAAGTTGGCCTGCCACTGGGCGGATGGGTTGCGAGCGCCGGTGTCGGCTTCTGCCACCATGTCGTCTGCGCTGCGCGCATCACTGTCAGTCGCCATGTTGTCCCCCTGTCTCTGTTATGAGACGTGTTTTGTGTGTTGGGCGGGCTGCCCGATGCCCCGGACAGCCCGTTTGTTCAGCAGATCAGGATCAGTCGATCAGACCGAGTTCCTTGTAGGCTTTGGCCGCGCCATCATGCAGCGGGGCGGACAGGCCGTCAGAGACCATCTCAGCGGGGTCGAGATTGGCAAATGCCGGGTGCAGACCGCGGAAATCGTCGATGTTTTCCATCACGGCCTTGGCCACGACATAAACGGTTTCCTCAGGCACATCAGCGGAGGTCACGAAGGTCGCACCCACGCCAAACGTCGTGGTGTCGCCATCGGTGCCCTTGTACATGCCGCCCGGAATGGTCGCCACGCGGTAGAACGGGTTGTCCGCGACCAGCTGATCAATCGGCGCACCGGTCACGGAGACCAGCTTCGCGTCACAGGTGGTCGTGGCTTCCTTGATCGCCGCGGCCGGGTGACCGATGGTGTAGATCATCGCGTCGATATTGCCGTCGCAAAGCTGCTTGGCCATCTCGGAGCCTTTGTATTCAGTCGCGAGTGCGAGATCATCCATGGTGATGCCGAACGCGTCCATCACCACTTCCATCGTGGCGCGCTGACCGGAGCCGGGGTTGCCGACGTTCACACGCTTGCCCGCGATATCCGCAAAGCCGGCGATGTCGCTGTCACCGCGCACGATGAGGGTGAAGGGTTCGGGGTGGACCGACATGACCGCCCGGATGTTCGGGAAGGCGGCATCGCCTTCGAATTTGGAGGTGCCGTTGAAGGCGTGGTGCTGCCAGTCAGACTGCGCGACACCGAACTCCAGTTCGCCGGCTTTGATCGTGTTGATGTTGTAGACAGAGCCGCCGGTGGATTCCACGGCGCAGCGGATGCCGTGCTCTTTGCGCGACTTGTTCACCAGACGGCAGATTGCGCCGCCCGTTGGGTAGTAGACGCCCGTCACACCACCTGTGCCGATGGAGATGAACTCCTGCGCGGTGGTCATCGAGGCAGCGGTCAGACCGGCGATCAGCACGGCTCCGATCAGTTTCAATTTGGAAAACATGTGTTTCTCTCCCTGATTTACACTTGGCCCGGCTTTGGCCCGGGCTTTTGGATGGCGCACGCCCGTCCAATTGACTGCGATTGCCGCGCGCCTGTCAGGTCACGAAGGGTGGTGTTCCCAGAGGTGTTGATTGCAGACGGGCGCTTGCAACCCACGATAAGTAAAACCGCGCGCGGCACAAGAGGGTGTGTGAAAGGCGGCCGTTTTGCAGCGAGCATACCGGTGCCTGTGTAGAATTGAGGCATTCCATCGCGCGGGTTCATGCACTAGCGTTTTCCCACGTCAAGCGCCGTCTGGCCAGCAATGGAGAGGATCCTATGAACCACGTGTTTGCCCGCAATTCCAAAGCGCCACCGATGGAAGTGTCCCACGGGGAGGGGGCGTATCTTTTTGATACATCAGGGAAATCCTATCTCAATTGCGGGGATGCGGCGGTGTCGTGTCTGGGTCATGGGGATGCCCATGTGACGCAGGCCATCAAGGATCAGTTGGATCGCGTGGCGTTTGCCCATACCGGGTTTTTCACCTCGGAACCCGCGGAGGCGCTGGCGGACAAGCTGATTGCGCTTGCGCCGGGTGATCTCGACCGCGTCTATTTCGTGTCGGGCGGGTCCGAGGCGATGGAATCCGCGCTGAAGCTGGCGCGGCAGTACTTTCTCGAGATCGGTCAGCCGGAGCGGCAGAAGGTCATCGCGCGCAAGCAGAGCTACCACGGCAACACCCTGGGCGCGCTGGCCACGGGCGGGAATGCCTGGCGGCGCGCGCAGTTTGCGCCGATGCTGATGGAGGTGAGCCATGTCTCGCCCTGTTACGCCTATCGCGGGCAGCAGGAGGGCGAGACGGAAGAGGCCTATGTCGACCGTCTGATCGCCGAGCTTGAGACCGAGATCGAGGCGCTGGGCCCGGAGAGTGTGATGGCGTTCGTGGCCGAACCCATCGTGGGGGCCACACTGGGTGCTGTGCCACCGGTCGGGGCCTATTTCGCCAAAGTGCGCGCGCTGTGTGATCGGTACGGCATCTTGTTGATCCTCGATGAGGTGATGTGCGGGATCGGTCGGTCGGGGACGCTGTTTGCCTCTGAGCAGTATGATGTGGTGCCCGATATCTGCGCCATCGCAAAGGGTCTGGGCGGGGGATACCAGCCCATTGGCGCGATGCTGTGCACGGGCGCGATCCATGATGCGATCAAGGATGGCTCCGGCTTTTTCCAGCACGGGCACACGTATCTGGCGCATCCGGCGGCCTGTGCGGCTGGGCTTGCGGTGCTTGAACGTCTGGTGGATGACAATGTGCTGGGCCGTGTCACACCGGCAGGGCAGCATTTGATGGCGGCGTTGCAGCGGCATCTGGGCCAACACCCCAATGTCGGCGATATCCGGGGTGTGGGTCTCTTCCAAGGGGTGGAGCTGGTGGCGGATCGCGACAGCAAAGAGCCGTTTCCCACGGCAGACAAGCTGCATGCGAGGATCAAGAAAGCAGCGTTCGCCGAGGGACTCATTTGCTATCCGATGGGCGGGACGATTGATGGCCAGCAGGGCGATCATATCCTGCTGGCCCCACCGTTCATCATCTCCGACGAAGAATTGGACACCGTGGCGGCGCGGCTGACATCGGCGATTGATCAGGCCTTGGGCGAGAGTGCGGCCTAGCGCGCGACAAGCGGTGCCGCTTTGAACAGCAGAGTGTGACCCACACGCAATTGTGACCCCGGGTTTTGTGACGAAGTGGCTTAACTTTTGCGCCAAAAAACACAGGTTAGGCGTGGACTGACATGACCACGCCACAGGGGCTTTATGGAATTTGTTTTCGCCTATCTCGCCGGGCTTTTGACGCTGATTAACCCGTGCGTTCTGCCGGTGCTGCCGATCGTGCTGGTGGGTGCGCTCAATGCCAGCAAGGCGGGGCCGCTCGCGCTGGCGGCGGGTATGAGCGTGTCTTTTGTGATCTTCGGCGTGTTTGTCACCGCCTTTGGG
>JBCBWJ010000331.1:0-3975 GCA_039817165.1 Pseudomonadota bacterium
GTCCTTCATGTACTTTCCTCCCAGTAAGTTGAGTCTGCGATTTGCGTGCTCGGGGTCACCAAGGGTAAAGGCGCGCCGCAGACCAAATTTTGCCTGACCAGTTGGTCAGTTTCGCCCGTCAGGCGGGTGTCACGGATGTCGTGACGCAGGTAAAATGTGTCCCTACTTGATGCTGTTGCCGTTTCGCTCTCCTCAGGCGAAAGGCGTCCTCCGATTCACTATCATCTGACGACGATGGACTGACGCTATGTCGCACTTACAATTGCGTCAACAGATTATTGTTATTTTACATATAGTTAGGATGTATGTGCTGCAGCGCGGAAGGTCAAAATGTCCAGATTTTGAGCTTCCTGACAAAAAATATCGGTCAAAATGTCCACTTATTGCGCGGGCTCCGCCGCCAAGGGAGACGAATTGTCCGCTGCGGGAAACCAGACAGAAAAGACTGCGCCCTCGCCTTTACAGTTTGTCACACTGATCAAACCGCCGACTCGGGTGACCAAAGATTGGCTGATCGAGAGCCCCAAACCTGAGCCTGTGCCGAGTTTTGAGGTCATGAAGGGGTCAAACACACTGTCGATTTTGTCCTCGGGTATCCCCGGCCCTGTGTCTTCCACCAAGATCTCCGTGCCCTGCTCACCATCGCGCTCTGCTTCACGCGTGCGGATGGTCAGGGTGCCGCCTATCTCCATGGCTTGGGCGGCGTTGATGGACAGATTGACGATGACCTGTTGAAGTTCCGTCTCCACCACACGGATTGCGGGCGTCGGGGTCAGATCAAGCTTGGTCTCAATCTTGTGCTTGCGCAGATCTGGCGCGACGAGCACAAGCGCGTCTTCCACCGCCTTTCCCGCCTCTAGCGTGGCTGTTAGATCAGAGATTTCATCGGGCCGCGTGAAGTTCAGCAGCTTGCCCACGATCACGTTGATCCGGTGCGTTTGCGCGTCGATGAGATCAAACTCCGTCTTCATTTCAGCGGCCTGATCGGGGGGAAGGTCGCGGCGGATGATCTCCAAGTTGCCCTGTATGACCGCCACGGGGTTGTTGATCTCATGGGCCACGCCGGCCGTGATCTCGCCGACTGCGGCCAGCTTTTCCGACATGACCAGTTTGGCAAATGTCGCCTCCAGCTGCATGTTCGCCTCTTTCAGCTGTTGGGTGCGCTGTTCCACGAGGTCATTGAGGTTGTCGGCATAGTCCCGCAAGGACGCGTCTCGTTCCTCTACCTGATCCAGAAGCCGGTCGAGATGACGGGCCACTGCGCCGATCTCATTCTTCTCCGCCACCGCGCCGATTCGCGCGTCCAACGCTCCCGCCTCCGCCCGCGCCATTGTAGCTGTCATGCGTTCCAGCGGGGAAAAGATCCCGCGTGCGAGCCAAAGAAAAAGCGGCACCGAAAGTGCGATCACCGCGAGAAACGCCACGATAAGCACGACAATCGTGGCATTGCGCTGGGCCACAAATGGGGCCTCAAGGAACCCCGTGTAGAGCATGCCGATGCGGTTGCCGGAGATATCCGTGAGCGGCACGTAGCCCGAGATGTACCAATCGTTGACCACGAACGCCCGGTCGAGCCAAGTGCGCCCCGTTTCCATCACCTGACGCCAGACAACCTCGGACACCCGCGTGCCCAAGGCACGCGCGCCTTCGAACATGCGCACATTGGTGGAAACCCGCACGTCATCAAGAAACAGAGTGGTCGTGCCCGTGCGCGAGATTTGCCCGGCCTCATCGCGGTAGATCAGCCCGTTCATCGTGTCGATGACATCAAGGTTTTTGTTTAAAAGCTTGCCGCCGACAAGCGCCCGGTCGCCCTCTGGGGACCGGTGCGCCGAGAGAATAAACATGCCGCGGCTTTCCACATCGCGGTCGATCGGGCGGGCAGCCTCAGTCGGGACCAAAGGCACGGCTGCGCGAGTGGCGAGATCTTCGGAAATGCTGGTGAGCGCCTGCGCATTCAAAACAACCAAATGCGCAATGGGTGCGTCGGGCGTTGCCGCCAATACAACTTCTCGCGCCGCGTTTGGCAGGCTTAAGTCTGACACAGATTTCCACAAGAGGAAATCGAGGCCCAATGTGTCTTGTTCGCGCTCAAGGAAGGCCTGTAGCGCCTCTTCACCTGTGTTTTCCGCTTTTGCAAATCCAACGGACTGAGCCAAGGCCGACATCTCTGCCGCTTGCGTGGCCTCGATGCGCCCAAAGTATTGCTCCGCGACGCGCAGATCACTGGCAACCTTGGCAATCAGCAGATCATTGTAGCGATCAATCCAGCGGACCATCGTCATGCCAAAAAGCAAGGGTAGGACAACGATCAGCGGCAAAAGCGCGATGATCAAAAGGCGCAGGCGGACGGACCGCATCGCTCTTAAACGCCCCAGGATACGCACTTGCGATCAATGGTCTTGCGAGCAACCCCCAATTGACGCGCGGCCTCCGCGCGGTTGCCGTTGCACGCCTCAAGGACCGTCAGGATGTGGCGCTTTTCCATCGCGGCGAGGCTTTCAACCTCAAATTTCGCATCATTTGGGCCAAGAGCTTTGTCAAAATCTCCTCGTATGAGAGCACGCTCTACCGTGTTGCGCAGCTCCATCACGTTGCCGGGCCAGTCATGCGACAAAAACCGCCGCCGCGCGAGGGCGGAGAATTTGGGCACGGTACCACCGATCCGCGTGGCCAGAACATTTGAGAAAAACGTGGTCAGCTCCAGGATGTCATCTGCGCGTTCGCGCAGGGGCGGCAGGACGATCTCAACCACGGTGAGCAGGTAAAAGAGATCGGTGCGAAATGCCTGTTCGTCGGCGATATCGGTAAGCGAACGGGTGGTGGAACTGATGATGCGCACGTCAAGCTCAACACTGCGGCGCGCGCCCAGCGGCGTGAAGCGCCCCGTACTCAGCAATTCAACAAGGATATTCTGACATTCGGGCGACAGCATCTCCACATCTTCGAGAAAGAGCGATCCGCCCGCGGCACTGCGTAGAATACCTTCGTCCTCGGCGCCTTCGGAATGCGTATCCAACTGTCCAAAAAGGCGCTGTTGAAAGGATTGCTCGGTCATGCCGGCGCATCGAAGCCAGATAAACGGTTTTTCCGAACGGGGCGATACGGCATGCAGCATTCGCGCGGCCACTTGCTTGCCCGAGCCTACTTCACCGCGGATGACGACATGGGCCTGCGAGGAGGCCGATCGCTCAATGTCCTGTCTGACGGTCTGGATCTGCTCCGATGTGCCCAAAAGCGCATCGCCGTGGTTAGTGATGTCTTTGCCTGCTTCCAGTTCATGTCGCAGGACGGAGTTTTGCCTTTTCAGCCGCGCGCGCTCCATACTGTTATCGATGGCGTTGAGCACCTGGTTCGACCGAAAGGGTTTTAGAAGAAAATCACTTGCGCCTGCGCGGATGGCCTGAATGGCGGTGTCGAGATCGGCATGGGCGGTGATCAGGATCGCATCGCTGAAAAGCCCGATCTCACGCTGTTCTGCCAACCAATCGAGGCCTGTTTTGCCTGGCATGATGTTGTCGAGCACGATCACATCATAGGCGTTTTCATCCAAGAGACGCGATGCCTTTTGCGTGCCCTCCGTCACGTCGACCTTGCGACACACGCCAGAGAGCAGTTTTTGCAAGAAGTTGCGCATCCCGGGTTCGTCGTCAATGACGAGCACCGCTGCGAGAGAGAGCGTGTCAGCGAAGCCCTTTCTGACAGAAGGCGCCGGCGGCGCATCGGGAGGCGTTATGCTACGCGCAGGTACGGACACAAGCGTCGCCTTGGTTGATGGCTGAGATATTGACCTCGGACGACGTTCCAAACGTCTTGACTGCGCGCCTCTTTCCAGCTGCGCTGTTCAATGTCAGTCCTTGTGCTTTTCTCGACAGCGGCAAAGAGATCTGATTTGAGATTTGCCAAATTGAGACACCAAATGCGGACGTCACACTACACCTCCTCCGTGGTCAATATAGGCTAAGGGATGAGTTT
>JBCBWJ010000332.1:0-3885 GCA_039817165.1 Pseudomonadota bacterium
GCAGACAGGCCGAGCCACGCATGGCTGGGACGGGCAAAGCAGTAAATGCACCCGTGTTCACACCCACGATATGGGTTGATCGAGCGATCAAAGGACAGATCCGGCGACCGATTGTAGCTTATGATGGACCTTGGCCGTTCTTCTCTGACGCGCGTGCGCAAAACGCTTGTATCGTCGTCTGTGGCCCACCCGTCATCTTCAAGTTGGCGCGACAGTCCTTCGTAGCGTCCACCCTCATTACTGGTGGCCCCTCGACCGGGGCGGCGTATCGTTGGGTCTATGCTTGATTTCGACGGCATGTCGAAAAGTAGAACAAAATAGGAACTATCACAATAACCTCATGGCAATTATGAAAACTTTTGCACTCGCAGATGTTAGTTTTGCGTGTAGAAGTCGGATCAAGCGCGGGCGATGTCGCTATTTGGAAAGTGCAAATGCGACAAAAGGGACAATGCTTGCACATAAGACACGCGCGCGAGAGCGCCGCAAATGCAGGGAGTTTGCATCATGTCCGAGGAAGAAGACGACATCATCCTGGCCGAACTCGATGACGAAGAGCTTGTGCAACAGATGTTTGACGACCTCTATGACGGTCTCAAAGAAGAGATCGAAGAAGGTGTGAACATCCTGCTCGGGCGTGGATGGCAGCCCTATCAGGTGCTGACCGAGGCTTTGGTGGGCGGCATGACCATCGTGGGCAAAGATTTCCGCGACGGTATTCTCTTCGTCCCTGAGGTTCTGTTGGCCGCCAACGCGATGAAGGGTGGCATGGCCATCCTGAAGCCGCTTCTGGCCGAAACCGGCGCACCTCGTGTGGGCAAGATGGTGATCGGCACGGTAAAAGGCGACATCCACGACATCGGCAAAAACCTTGTGTCCATGATGATGGAAGGCGCGGGATTTGAAGTGGTCGATCTGGGCATCAACAACCCGGTAGAAAGCTACCTCGAAGCGCTTGAAGCCGAAGAGCCCGACATCCTTGGCATGTCAGCGCTTTTGACGACCACGATGCCTTACATGAAAGTCGTGATCGACACGCTGATCGAACAGGGTAAGCGCGAAGACTACATCGTGCTCGTCGGCGGCGCACCGTTGAACGAAGAGTTCGGTAAGGCCATTGGCGCAGATGCCTATTGTCGTGACGCGGCTGTCGCCGTGGAAACGGCCAAAGAATTGGTCGGACGCAAGCACAACCAACTGGCGGCAGGCTAGGGCAAATGGCGGTCACGATCCACTTTGCCACGCAAAGTGATCGTGACCTGATCCTGACCTCTCAAGATCTGTTCGATGACGCCCCACGCGCTGAATGGGTCGATGTGTTTCTGGCCGACCCACGCCACCACATGGCCTTGGCCGTGGAGGGCAGTACTTGTCTGGGGTTTCTGAGTGCCTTGGACTATGTGCATCCGGACAAACCACCTCAGATGTGGATCAACGAATTGGGTGTTGTCGAAACGCGCCGGCGCGAAGGGATCGCAACGGCACTGATAGACGCCACGCTGAAAGAGGCGCGCCTTAGGCAGTGTTCGGAGCTTTGGGTGTTGGCAGATCCAACACCAGAGGCCCTCGGGTTCTATGCAAGCCTCAACGCGCAACGAGAGGGCAGCCACATCGCAATGTTCACATTTGATCTGACAGGACCCGCACGATGACAGTGACGGATGACATGCTGACCGAAATTGGGATGGCGGCCAAAGAGGCCCCTGCCCCAGGACGGATCCTGTTGATCGCGTGCGGTGCATTGGCGCGCGAAATCCTTGCCTTGCAGAAAATGAACGGCTGGGATCACATGGTTTTGCAGTGCTTGCCAGCAAAGTACCATCTCTATCCCGACAAGATCGTCGATGCGGTCGAAGAAGCGGTCACGGCAAATCGCGACGGATACACTCAGATTTTCGTAGTCTACGCGGATTGCGGCACGGGCGGGCTTTTGCAGGGCAAATGCGCGGATTTGGGCGTTGAGATGATCGCCGGGCCACACTGTTATTCGTTCTTTGAAGGCAACGAGGCTTTTGCGGCGCGCCAGGACGAGGACATGACGGCGTTTTTTCTGACGGATTTTCTGGTCAAGCAATTCGATGCGTTTGTATGGAAACCGATGGGCCTCGATCGCCATCCGCAACTGCGCGACATGCTTTTTGGGAATTACACCAAACTCGTCTATCAGGCGCAGACAGAGGACACCGCGTTGTTGGACAAAGCCAAATCATGTGCCGACAGGCTTGGCCTTGCCTTTGAATACCGCTTCACAGGCTACGGCGATCTGGCAACTGCCCTTGAGCGCCTGCAAACGCCGCGTGCATGAACGATTGCGCGCATCCCGCGGCTTTGGCATACCCGCCTGCACAATGACCAACCAGCTTGCACTTCTAATGGGGTTCGCCATCGTCACCGGATTGACGATCGATGCTTACAGCTATGGGTGGGAGAACACGCTGTTTTTAGCCCGCAAGCTTTTGGACCTGATAGAGTGGTTGAAGTTCTGGCGGTGACCGCCACCGAACCTACTTGGCCATTTTCGTCATAAGCGCCGCATGCACGTCTTTGGTGACGAATTTACTTACGTCCCCGTCAAGCCGCGCAATTTCTTTCACGAGCTTGGAGGCAATAGCCTGATGATGCGCATCAGCCATCAAGAACACGGTCTCGATAGAGTCGTCGAGAACACGGTTCATACCCACCATCTGGAATTCATACTCAAAGTCCGCCACGGCTCTCAGGCCACGAATGATGATTGAGGCGTTCACATCCCGCGCACAGTTGATCAACAGGTTTTCAAACGGGTGGACCACAAGTTCCGTTCCAGACCCCACCATGATCTTGGAGGCCTCCTCTTGCACCATTGCAACGCGTTCTTCCAAATCGAACAGCGGACCTTTATCGCGATTGATGGCCACACCGATCACAAGCCTGTCCACAAGATGCGATGCCCGGCGGATGATATCGGCATGCCCCAACGTGATGGGATCAAATGTACCAGGATAAAGACCGATGCGCATGGGGGCCTCCTTTGCAGACCATAGAGCGGCCTGCGGGTATCGCAACTTCCGATGGCAAGCAATGGCCGGGCCATTGTTCGAGGCGTAATTCGCAGCAATTGCGGCTCAAAGATCGCGGTGAAAGGCCTCTATCAGATGCGCGACGACAGCACGCAAGGCGTCATCGCGGCTTTTCCCAGTGTCCCGCGCGTGTTGGAAAACCCCGCGTTGGCGAGTGGAACTGGTCTCAAGGGCCATCTCGCGGACCCGGTCCAATTCCGCCAATCCGCCACAGGCTTGCGCATCTTCGCCCGCCAACTCAATCATCTCGTCCATCAGATCGGACAGCGACACAATCTCGCGCTGCCCGAGATCTATCAAACCCTTCGTCGTTCCATAGCGCTGCGCCCGCCAACGGTTCTCCTGGATCAGGAACCGGTCATAAACCCGCCAGCGCTGGTTCACGCGGCGCAACCGGCACAACATCCGCACAAGGCACTGGATCAGCGCCGCAATCGCCAGTTGATCCTCCAACCGGGGCGAGACATCGCAAATTCGCGTCTCCAGTGTCGGGAAATTGGCCGAGGGCCGCAAATCCCACCAGATTTTCGACGTATCCTCGATCAGGCCCAGATCGATCAGCACCGCGACCGTGCGCCGGTATTCCCCAAACGACGTGAAATCGGGCGGCAAACCGGTGCGCGGCAGGTTGTCGAACACCGTCAACCGGTAAGAGGCCAGCCCCGTATCGCGCCCCTGCCAGAACGGTGAGGACGCCGACAACGCCAGAAGATGCGGCAGGAAATAGCTCAACTGCCGCATCACATCGATGCGCAGATCATCATCGGGCAGGCCGACATGGCAATGCGCGCCGCAGATCAGCATCCGCTGCACCACACCGCCCAGA
>JBCBWJ010000333.1:0-3876 GCA_039817165.1 Pseudomonadota bacterium
GTGAAGCCCAGGCATTTGACCTTTTTCCACTCTTCAATCTGCTCCCACCATTTGGCGATGGCGGCTTTGTTGGTCTTGCGACCGCGGGCTTTCCAGACCTTGAGCACGTCTTCGAGGACATGGGCGATGTCGCCGATGATCGGGATGTCCGTTTTGATCACCTTGTTGATCGAGGAGGGATCAATGTCGATATGCGCCTTTTTGGAGCCGGGGCTGAACGCATCCAGCCGTCCGGTGATCCGGTCGTCAAAGCGGGCACCGACATTGATCATCAGATCGCAGTCATGCATCGCCAGATTGGCCTCATAAAGACCGTGCATGCCCAGCATCCCGACCCAAGCCTCGCCCGAGGCGGGATAGGCGCCGAGACCCATCAGAGTGGAGGTGATGGGAAAGCCTGTGGCCGAGACCAGTTCGCGTAAGAGCTGGCTTGCCGCCGGGCCGGAATTGATCACGCCGCCGCCGGTGTAGAAAATCGGGCGCTCTGCCGTCTCCAGCGCTTCGACCAGTTCGGTGATCGTGTCCATGTCGCCTTTGACCTGGGGCTGGTAGTGGCTGACCTTGGCCTTGGCGGGGGGAGTGTAATCGGCGGAGGCAAACTGCACATCCTTGGGGATATCGACGAGCACAGGGCCGGGGCGGCCAGAGGTGGCCACGTGGAAGGCCTGATGCATGACATCGGCAAGCTTGGCGGTGTCATCGACCAGCCAGTTGTGCTTGGTGCAGGGCCGGGTGATGCCCACGGTGTCGGCCTCTTGGAACGCGTCCGTGCCGATCATGAAGGTGGGGACCTGACCGGTCAGAACCACAAGCGGGATGCTGTCCATCAGCGCATCCGTCAGGCCGGTCACAGCATTCGTGGCCCCGGGGCCCGAGGTAACGAGCACAACGCCCGGTTTGCCTGTCGAGCGCGCGTAGCCTTCGGCGGCATGCACAGCGCCCTGTTCGTGGCGCACCAGGATGTGCTGGATGTCATGTTGCTGAAACACCTCGTCATAAATCGGTAGCACCGCTCCCCCGGGATATCCGAATACGACGTCCACACCCTGATCCTTCAGGGCTTGAACCACCATTTTCGCTCCGGTCATTTGACGTGTCATCGTTTCGCTCCGTTTATGACATCCATGTCTTTGCGCAAAAAAAAGCCCCCGGTTCATCGGGGGCGCATGGGGTACCGTTATGGTGTCCGTTACCGGCCCATGCGCCTACTATCTACCAAAATGACCAATAGGTCAGCCATGAAAGACTCCTTTGCGTGGGCGGGACACTATGATCGGGTGCGGAGACCGTCAACAGGCAAATTTAAAAAAGTTGTCGCATGTGGCGGCTTTCTTTGCATTTGTTGCGCAAAATGTGACCACTGCAGGGAGCGCGGCGCGACACTCTGCGAGGACGGAGGTCAAAATGGGCCAGACGTCTTCTGGTGCTGTCGGAAAGAAGGTGCGTCGGGGGTGGCGCTGGTTGAGGTGGTCCGAGATTGTCTGGTTCAAGCCCAGAGCGGCAAATGCGGCGCCAATGATGAATGCGCGCTTACGGTACGTTGGAAGATCTACTCTAAGAGGTCTCGTATTGACGGTAGCATCGGCCTTTGATGCTACCGTTTGGCGCACTTTAGCGGTTTGCACGTTTTGGATTACTGACCGCGCAGTTGTTGCAACGCACTTGCCCAGTCTTCGACGTGGTACGTGCGGACAATGACACCGTCGTCTAGTTCGTGAATGTCGATTGTGAGGATGTCAAAGCTGCGACCTTCACCATCGACACCAAAAAACGGGCCCGTCGGCGTTCCGGTCGCCCGGCTGCGCACCGTGATGAAATCACCATCCTGGTGCATTGCCTGGACAGCCCAGCTGAGATCAGGAATGAGTTGAGCGAAAAATCCCATTTGACCGACGAATTCATCCCGGGATTCATTCTCGCCGGAATAGTTCCCGACGCTTTCCCAGTTTTCTGATGCTGCCTCAAGAAACGAGGCGGCCAACTCTTCAGAGCCAGGGTTGCTCAGAAGATCATAAAAAGTCTGCACCGTGGCCTTGTCATCAGCGACAGCGGCGGTTGATGTTGCGGCAAGCGCGACGGCTGCGAGCGTTGTGCGAATTGCGTTCATGGATGTCTCTCCTGGTTGTCATTTCAATGAGCAGCGCAAGGGCGCGGTCGCTCTTAGGCCAAGATGGACAAACTCCGATAGGATCATAAGATAGGACGAATAGATTTAACTGTTCGGATAATTTAAATATTGATTGATCGACTTCGGCAGATGGCAATCTTTGCAAAAGTGATCGACCACGGATCATTTCGTGGCGCAGCGCGTGAGCTTCGTCTGTCACCGTCTGTTGTCAGCCACCATATAACCCAGCTTGAAGAGAGCATTGGGGTGGCTTTGCTTTATCGGTCAACCCGTAAGTTGACGCTGACAAAAGAAGGGCAAAGACTGCTGATTGCGGCGCAAAACATGCTTGAGGCTGTAGAAAGTGAGTTGGTTAGTCTGTCGGTATCTGCGAATGTGCCGAGCGGAGAGTTGCGCCTGACCCTCCCGTCAGTGCTGTCCGCTTCTCCTTTGGTCGAACGGCTTGCGGAGTTTGCGAACGAGAACTCAAGGATCAAACTATTTCTCGATTTCTCTGACATGCGGCTTTCCCTCATTGAGGATGGATATGACATCGCAATCCGTATGAAGCCAAAGGCAAAAAACTCGGCCACATCCCGAAAGCTTTTTTCTGTTGAGCGCAAACTGGTCGCATCCTCGGAATACCTCACCAACCGACCGTCACCAAACCAACCAAGTGATTTGCTTGGCTGGGATTGGATGGCCCTGACCCCGGTGCAAAACATACCTGTCAGATTTTCGAAACAGGGGCACGAGGCGATCAGTTTCAAACCGGAAGCACGCATCTTTGCCAACGATGCGAAAGCGTTGTTTCAGCTGGTGAGCGCTGGCAATGGGCTTGCAATATTGCCGGAGTTTCTTCTGCGTCAGGACGTTCAAAACGGGCGATTGCAATATGTCTTAACGGATTGGAGTTTGGGGTCGATTGACATCTTCGCCGAGTGGCCCGCAAATGCACCCAAGCATGGCCTTATCCATTTGTTGCTAAACTGGTTGAGTCAAAGCCAATGAGGAAGCTGGCCGTCGCGCAACCGCTGCAACAGGCCGCCTGGTCCAAAAAGCGAAACCGCACCGATTTTGAATGTCGTGTCCAAGCGGTGCTCGGCGCTTTTCTATTGGTCTAGCGCGCGGGCCTCATCTATCAGCAAAATAGGAATGCCGCCGCGGATAGGGAAGGCCAGGCCGGCGGCTTGACTGATCAGTTCCTGCGCTTTTGCGTCATAGCGCAGGGTTGCGTGGGTTTGCGGGCAGATGAGCGCTTCAAGACTGCGCCGGTCCGTGTCGGGGGACATCGGCGCGTCGTCATCGCTCATTGCAAAAGCTCCGTCTCGTCGCCGCCACGCATCGCGTATTCCATCAAGGTCACCAGTGTTTCGCGCCGTGTGGTGAGCGATGGCGCCTCAAGCAGAGCCTGCTTGTCTTCGGGTTCAAACCCCAAGAGCATTGAAAGTGAGTTGATCAACAACTCGTCATCGGCGTCCTTGAGTGTGTCCCAATCGGCGTTGAGGTCCTGCGCGCGGAAGTAGCGCGACAGAAGGTCCATGAAGCTCGACCGGTCAAATCCGGGATCGGCGTCGGTGGGGCCCATATCCCGTTCAAAGCCAGCCCAGGACACCCGGGTCCGGCGATAGGGGGTGAACCCGTCCACTTCTTCGAGCACGCGAAACCGCGACATCCCGCTCAGCGTCACCATGTAGCGGCCATCTTCGGTCTCGGAAAACTGGGTGATGCGGCCCACGCATCCGATCATGTGCAGCGGGGGCGCCTCA
>JBCBWJ010000334.1:0-3861 GCA_039817165.1 Pseudomonadota bacterium
TCACCGGCAAAGTGCAGCGCGGCCGTTTCCGCCGCCTGGGCGGGCGTGGAGAAATGAATGAACCCGTCGGCCAGATCAATCGGCGCGCCTTGGGTCACACCGTCATGGCGAAAGGCCTGCCATTCGTGGTCGCGAAATATCTTGAGGATCAGCATATGCGGGTGATGCCCCGCGGGCCTTCTGTGGTCAAGGTGGAAGGGGGATGCAGGGCGTGGCCTGTTACTTGTCCTGCACAGACCTTGCGGCAAGGAAGGTTTTGACCAAAGGGCAGGCACAGGTGCATCATGGCGCGGCGCGCATGTCGGAGGATTTCATGAAACACCTTGTTCTTATGTTGGTGGCCGGGCTGCTGGCCACACCGGCGGCGGCGGATTTCACGCTGACCATTCTGCACACCAATGATTTTCACGCGCGCTTTGAGCCGATCAGCAAATTTGACAGCACCTGCGCGCCTGAGGACAACGACGCAGGCGACTGTTTTGGCGGCTCTGCTCGGTTGCTCACAGCCATCGAGGACGCGCGCGCGGCCGCCGAGAACCCCGTTCTGGTCGATGCGGGCGATCAGTTTCAGGGCACGCTGTTTTACACCTACTACAAGGGTCAGCTCGCAGCGGAAATGATGAACCGCATGCGCTATGACGCGATGACAGTGGGCAATCACGAGTTCGACGACGGGCCCGAGGTGTTGCGCGGGTTCATCGACACGGTGGATTTCCCGGTGCTGATGTCGAACGCCCATGTGCACGGGGACGAACACCTGTCCGGGGCGATCCAGAAATCCACGGTGATCCAGCGCGGCGGCGAATGGATCGGCCTCATCGGCATCACGCCAGAGGACACGCACCTGACCTCAAGCCCCGGCGAGCATGTTCACTTCCACGCGGCGATCCCCGCTGTGCAGGCGGAGGTGGACCGCCTGACCGCCGAGGGCATCACCAAGATCATCCTGCTGAGCCACACCGGCTATCGCAAAGATCTCGAGATCGCCAAGGCCGTCACCGGCGTCGATGTGATCGTGGGCGGGCACACAAACACCTATTTGGCCAATGATGACCCGGCCGCCAGTGGGCCTTATCCCACCATGGTGGGCGATGTGGCGGTGGTGCAGGCCTATGCCTATGGCAAGTTTCTGGGCAAGCTTAAGGTGGTGTTTGACGCGGCAGGTGATCTTGTCTCCGCCACGGGCGATCCGTCCTTGATGGACGCAGGCGTGACCGAGGACCCAAGCGTGAAGGCGCGCATTGCAGAGGCCGCGATCCCGCTCGATGAAATCCGCAACCGCGTGGTGGCCGAGGTCGCAACGGCCATTGATGCTGGCCGCGCCAATTGCCGGTTCCGCGAATGCCAGATGGGCACGCTGGTGGCCGATGCGATGATGGCGCGGCTGGCCAACCAAGGGGTTGAGGCTGCGATCACCAATGGCGGCGGCCTGCGCGCGGGGATTGACGCGGGCGAGGTGACGATGGGCGAGGTGCTGACGGTGCTGCCATTTCAGAACACGCTTTCCACCTTCCGGGTCAGCGGGCAGACGCTGCTGGAGGCGCTGGAGCACGGGGTGAGCGAGGTCACGAGCGGCGATGGGCGGTTCCCCCAAGTCGCGGGCATGCAGTTTTCCATTGCAGTGACCGCCCCCAAAGGCGAGCGGATCAAGGACCTGATGGTGGCGGGCGCCCCGGTCGAGCTTGACCGGATGTACCTGATGGCGACCAACAACTTTATGCGCACCGGCGGCGATGGCTATGCCATGTTCAAGGATGCCGAAGACGCCTATGATTTCGGACCCGACGTGGCGGATGTGCTGGCGGATTACCTGGCTGAGAACACGCCCTACACGCCCTACACCGATGGACGGATCACCCTGAGCGCGCGCTAGCGCGAGACGCGCCCGTAAGGGAGCGGCGAGCGGGCCGTCAAACGCGCCAGCGCGCGACAGCGCCAGCGATCCGCCGCCCAAAGGCGCGCGCGGTGTCCAGATCGTCGGCCTCGACCATCTGATCCTTGTCACGAGAGGACATCGCCATCAGGCCCAGCCAACTGCCCTGCGCATTCACCGGCCCGCGCTCTGGATGCACCGGCGCGCCAATTTCGGCCTGACCCACCCAGATCATCCCCATCTGCGCGCTGTAGACACACAGCCGCATCAGCGTCGAAAACTTGTCACCCGACGAATAGGTTGCCACCGTGAACCCGGCCGCCAGCTTGTCCGCCCATGTCTGATCCGGCCACCTCTCCGAGGCCTCCTCCAGAAACACATCGTAGCGCGCGGCCACAGACCCCATATAGGTGGGCGCGCCAAAGACAATCGCCTGGGCCTCATCCAGGGCGGCCCAATCCGCATCCGTGATCTGTTCAACATCGATCAAACGCGCCCCACCCGCGCCCTCGGCAATGGCCTCAGCCAACACACGCGTGTGCCCCATCCCGGTGAAATACGGTATCGCAATCGCGTTTGCATCGCTCATGGCACATCCTCCGCCCTTGTCTGAGCCATAGCGATTTGCCAAAAGCCCGTAAACCGGTGCGACAAAGGGCGGTCATGAGAAAAGTCAGGGATCAATACGAGGCCTACCCCTATCCCGAGCGGGACCCAAAGGACGAAAAATCGCGCCTGATCACCGGCTCGCCGTCTTTGCCCCAAGAGATTGATCATTTCCTCTTTGGCGGCGCGCGGGAGTGGCAAGAGCCACTGCGCATCCTGGTGGCGGGCGGGGGCACAGGCGACGGGCTCATTCAACTGACGGCGCTTCTGACGCAATACGGCAAACCCTTCGAGGCCACCTATATTGATCTGTCCACCGCATCGCGCAAAGTGGCCGAGGCGCGCGCCAATACGCGCGGGTTGGCCAATATCCGCTTTCTCACCGGCAGCCTGCTCGATGCGCCAGACTATGGCCTCTTTGACTATATCGACTGTTGCGGCGTGCTGCATCATCTGCCCGATCCCGATGCAGGCTTTGCCGCTCTGCGCGCCGCCGTGGCCCCGACAGGCGGGATGGGCTTCATGGTCTATGCCCCTTACGGCCGCTCCGGCGTCTACCCGCTGCAACAGGCGTTTGGTGCGCTCTTTGCCGATCTGTCCCCCAAAGAGAGGCTGGACGCCGCGCAGGCCCTGTTCGACAAGGTGCCCGATGGACACCCCTTCAAAGCCAATGTCAACCTCAACGATCACAAGAACGGCGAGGCCGGGTTTTACGACCTGCTGCTGCATTCCCAGGATCGCGCCTATGATGTGCCCACGCTGATGGACACACTCACCCGCACCGGCTGGAGCTTGAGCGGCTTCACTGTGCCCGCCCTTTACGATCTGGCGCGATGGACGGCCCCGCCCGATGGCATGACCGAGACGCAAGCCATGGCCACGGCAGAGCGCCTCATTGGCACCCTCCGCACCCACACAGGCTATGCCAGCGCACAAGAAACAAAACCCGCCACGGGCAAGACCCGCGCGCGCATACCACACCTCAAAGGCGTGCAGGTGGCGAGCCTCGCCCAGGCGGTTGCGCACGGGCAATCGGTCAAGCTCGGCTCTGACGGCCTGAGCGGCGCGATCGAGCTGCCCAGATCTGCGGCCCCGCTGATCGCGGCCATCGACGGACGGCGCTCTTTGACCGAGATCGCTGCAGCCACCGGGCAGGATCCGATCAGCTTTGGCGCAACTTGGTCAAAAATCGAGAGCCAACTTGCGCCTTGGGGCATGCTGCTCTTTTCTTCGGTGCTGAGGTAGGCGCATGTGTGGGCGCTTTGCCGTGACCCTGCCCAGCGACGCCATGGCACAGCTTTTTGCCGCTCGCCCCGCCAATGACCTGCCAGATGTTAAAGTTGGGCACCTCTGGCAGGTCATTGGCGGGGCGAGCGGCAAAA
>JBCBWJ010000335.1:0-3854 GCA_039817165.1 Pseudomonadota bacterium
GTGATCAGGAAGGGCCAAAGGTATTGGTTCCAGCCGAAGATAAAGAGGATGATGAAGAGCGCTGCGATATTCGTGCGCGAGAGCGGCAGCAGGATGTCGATGAAAAACCGGATGGGGCCCGCGCCATCAATCCGTGCGGCCTCTACTAGCTCATCGGGGATCGTCAGGAAAAACTGACGGAAGAGGAACGTGGCTGTGGCCGACGCGATCAGCGGGACAATGAGGCCGGAATAACTGTTGAGCATGCCCAAACTCGCCACCACGTCATAGGTGGGCAGGATGCGCACCTCGACTGGAAGCATGAGGGTGATGAAGATCAGCCAGAAGAACACCATGCGGAAGGGGAAGCGGAAATATACGATGGCAAAGGCAGAGATCAGCGAGATCGCGATTTTTCCGAATGTGATGCCAAGAGCCATTATGAGCGAGTTGATCATCATGGTTGAGAGCGGAACACCACCCGCGGCGGGTACGCCTTCGATCAGCAATTGCCGGTAGTTTTCCACGGCATGGTCCCCGAACCACATCGGAATGGGCGATTTGGTCAGCGCCTCACCGGGATGGGTTGAGGCGACGAGCGCCATCCAAACCGGGAAGCACAAGAACACTATGCCAGCGATAAGCACAGCGTGGGTCAGGATTGCAGAGGCCTTGCGGTTTTCGACCATCAGTATTGCACCTTCCGCTCAATGAACCGGAATTGGACGAATGTCATAGCGACGACGAGCCCCATCAAGATCACCGATTGCGCAGCTGATGAACCGTAGTCCTGCCCGACAAAGCCTGTGGAATATACCTTGTAGACCAGAATCGATGTGGCATCAGCCGGGCCGCCGCTGGTGGTCGCGTGGATGATCGCGAAGGTGTCGAAGAAGGCGTACACCAGGTTCACGACCAACAGGAAAAAAGTGGTGGGTGAAAGGAGTGGGAAGACAATGGTCCAGAACCGTCGTGCGGGGCTTGCACCGTCAATGGCGGCCGCCTCGATCAGAGATTTGGGGATGGATTGCAGGCCGGCCAGAAAGAACAGGAAGTTGTAGCTGATCTGCTTCCAGGCGGCGGCAATGATGACCATCAAAAGCGCCTGATTGCCGTTCACATAGTGGTTCCAATCCACCCCGAACGTGCCTTCTAGCATATAGGCCACGATCCCAAGCGACGGGTTCATCATGAAAAACCACAGGACGCCCGCCAGGGCAGGGGCCACAGCATAGGGCCAAATGAGGAAGGTGCGATAGGTCGTGGCACCTTGGATCACGCGGTTGGCCGCGACGGCGAGCGAAAGCGCCATGGACATCGACAAGAAGGTCACCGACAGGCCGAAGATCAGCGTGGTCCAGAAGCTGCGCAGATAGCTGGCGTCGTTGAAGAGTCGGCTGAAGTTATCGAGCCAGACAAAGGTTCGGTTGAAACCAAAGACGTCTTCGAGAAAGAACGACGTCTCCAAGGCCTGATATGCAGGCCAGATAAAAAAAATCAGCGTGATTGCGATCTGCGGCGCCTCGAGGGCATATGGCAGCCTCTTATGTCGATAAACAACGCGATTTTGCTTGTTCTACCTTCGACATAACGGCTGGCCGGTATGTGCCCGGCCAGCCGTTAGATCATTGCTGCAAGGTCAGGAGTTTGTCGCCTCAAACCGGCGCAAAAGCTCATTGCCGCGCTCGACTGCGGCGTCCATCGCTTCTTGGGCGGTCTTATCACCGGCCCAAACAGCCTCCAACTCTTCGTTGATGATGTCGCGGATCTGTACGAAATTGCCGAACCGCAGGCCGCGGGAATTCCCGGTAGGCTCATTCAGCGACAGCTGCGTGATGGCGACGTCGGTGCCGGGATTTTCGGTGAAGAACCCGTTCGCCTCCATCATCTCAGCCGCTGCGTTTGTGATCGGCACGTAGCCTGTCGCCTGAGCCCATTCAGCCTGTTGCTCAGTCCCGGACAGGAAGTCGAGGAACTGGGCGGTGCAGGCGTATTCCTCATCTTCATGCCCTTTCAGAGCCCAAAGTGTTGCGCCCCCGATGATCGAATTCTGCGGCTCGCCACGAACTGATGGGTCAAGCGGCAACGGGACTTGCGTGAACTCGAAATCCGTGATGTCGGCCTGGAACCCGCCGAAATAAGCGGAAGAGTTGATCCACATGGCCGCTTCACCGTTCACAAACTGCGGGCGGCTGTCGCCACGGCGACCGCCATAGACAAAAAGGCCTTCCTCAGACATGTCCTGAATGCGATCCAGATGCGCGACCACGGCCGGATTGTTGATGGTCAGTTCCGTGCCTGTCCCGGCAAAACCGTTTTCCAGCGTGCCGATTTCCACGTCATGCCAGGCCGAAAAGTTTTCAATCATGGACCAAGACTGCCAGCCGAAGCCGAGCGGTGAGGCAACCCCGGCTGCTTTCAGCACGCGGGCGGCCTCTACGGTCTCGTCCCATGTGGTGGGGATCTCAACGCCGTTGTCTGTAAATAGATCGACGTTCACCCACATGACTGGGGTGGACGAGTTGAACGGCAGCGACAGCATGTTGCCGTCCGTGTCTGAATAGTAAGAAATCACGGCCGGGATGTAGTCGCTTTCGTCGAAGTCCATGCCCTGATCGGCCATCAACTGATGCACCGGATAGATCGCACCTTCGGCAGACATCATTGTGGCAGTGCCAACTTCGAACACCTGCACTATATTGGGTTGCTCACCGGCGCGGAACGCGGCAATCGCGGCAGTCATCGTCTCGGTGTAGTTGCCTTGGTACACGGAATTTACCGTGCAACTGTCCTGAAGACCGTTGAATGTTGTGGCAAACGCATCCGTGCGTTCGCCCAACTGGCCGCCCATGGCATGCCAGAATTGAATTTCAGTTTTGTCGGCAGCATGTGCAGCGACGGCGCTCAGGCCGATAGCTGCGACAGTGGCAAGAAGTGTTCGCTTCATAAGTCGCTCCTTGAGTGTCAGCAGAATGGTCTAGGGTTCCTCACGCAAGGCGAGGCCCTGCCGCGAGTTTAGGGCAGAGCGCTGACGGTTAACCGGTGAGCGTGACGGGATTGCAACGGGTATGTTTCAGTTTTTTAAAACCTGTTGGCCAGTAGCAGAGAAGCGCGAGTCGGATGCAGCGCACATTGGCTCACGAGCTGCCCCTTGCCCGGCGTCGAGGGTCGCTGTCTGGGAAATGATGAGCTGTCCTTCGTCTATTTTTTAACCAAATTGTCGGGGGTCGCCTGAAAATCGTGCGTTTCTTTGGATCGACGCGCACATCAGAGTGTCGCGACTCGGCTTCTCAAAACGGGGCGCCTTACAAATCAGCGGTGGTCAACGGGGACCCATAGTTTTGTGCGGTGGTGGGAGGTCGCATCCAGTCAGCACCGCATGCCGCAAAATAATGCGTGCACGGCACTTGGGAACCTGGGTTTTCTTTCGCGTTGCCGGCTCGCGAAATGCAAAGGAAATACCATGTCCAAAAAACTTTTTAGTACTGCAGCAGCGATGTGCGTTGCTGGTGCCCTGCCCGCAATAGCGTGCGATGCGCCCATCAAGGTGGGGGTTTTGCACTCCCTGTCCGGCACAATGGCCATTTCGGAAACGACCCTTAAAGACACGATGGAAATGCTGGTGGAACAGCAAAACGCTGCGGGCGGTGTTCTGGGCTGTGAGTTGGAGGCCGTCGTGGTTGATCCAGCCTCTGATTGGCCGCTCTTCGCTGAAAAAGCGCGCGAGTTGTTGACCGTGCACGAGGTCGACGTGATTTTCGGCAATTGGACATCGGTGAGCCGGAAGTCCGTGCTGCCCGTGATCGAAGAGCTCAACGGTTTGTTGTTCTATCCGGTTCAGTACGAGGGCGAAGAAAGCTCCAAGAACGTGTTCT
>JBCBWJ010000336.1:0-3839 GCA_039817165.1 Pseudomonadota bacterium
CGTTTTGGCACCTGAATTTCGCCCGCGGCTTTTGCTGGTTTCGCAGCTGATCATCGGGGCAGTCGTGCTGTTGCCTTTTGGTCTGACGAGCGATTGGCCGGTCATCGATCTCATGACGATCGCGCTGGTGACGGCCAGCGCTTTGGGCAGCGCCATCGGCAACTACCTGATCGTCACGGCCAATCGCGGCGCTGATGCGTCCGTGATAGCGCCGCTTGTCTACACCCAATTGATCGCGGCCACCGCTGTTGGCTACCTCGTCTTCGGCGATTGGCCTGATATCTGGGTGTTGACAGGGCTTGTTGTGATCCTCGCTTCGGGGCTGGGAACGCTTTGGCTTGTGCGGGAGAGGACGCGCTGAACAGACCCTGCGGAACTGGGCGGTTGTTTTGTGTTGCTGACGCTTGCGCTTGGCGTCGAGGCTGGTCCCAGTGATCAGGGTTTCTTGGGTGTGGCGGCGCGTGATGCTTTGACACCACGGGGGATAGAACGAATTGTGATTTAATGGGTTGTTTCGCGATCATGGCCCTGATGGCGGGCATGATGATAAATATGTTCGGGTCGGACGAGGACGACACGCTGCCTTTGGTCGCAAAACAGTGCAGAAGATGACCCGCCCCTACCCCCGGAGGATCCACACCCGACCCAAGTCGATGGGTATCTCGACACCGGCGCAAGCTTTTCCCTGACCGAGGATGGGGTCGAGACTGAGGTGGGTGAGGACGATGATCGCGTTTTGTCGGCACAGGAATCGCGATCGATGGCGAAACAGAAGATACTCTCGGCGGCAAGGGACGCGATGCTCGAGGGCGGACCGGGCACTGAGGACCTTGGCGTGACATTCGGCACGACACATGGCGGCGTTGGCAATGGCATTCTCAGTGGCGGATCTGCCAGCGGCCAAGCCACGCTCCTGGGTGAGGCCGGCAACGACCTGTTCAACGTCACCGTGGCAGGGTCAGAGGCCTATGGTGCCGAAAGAAACCGCTTTATAACGCTAAGCGACACTGCAAAACTCTTTGAGGGAGACGACGACGACACGGTCAGAAACGGACCAAGTGCCATGGGTGACGGCGCGTCGGTGACGGTTTTTTCACCATTGACCACCGTTTTCACGATGATGAAGGCCTTCCGGTCTCAACCTCCGGCGAAAGACAAGATACGATCGATGTCCAAGTGTGCATCGCATTTTACGGAGATGGAGAGGTCAAGGATTGCCTGGTCATAACCGACTTTGATCGCGCAGAAGATAGTGTGCTTGTGCGCCCTTACAGCAGCAAAACTGCGCTGTGGACAGTTTCGAGAGTGTTGAAACCCCTGATGGAAAATCAACCGATATCCTCGTGACGTCTAGCGCGGTCACGTGACCATTTCCATCCGGATGGACGGCACCATTGACGTGACTGAAGACACCAGTGTCGGCATGAGCCGAAGGCGCATCACACGCCCTTTTCATTGGGGCCACAAACGCCTATATTATAAATGTTCTTTCGGGGACTATGGACATAAACGCGCTCGTAATAAGCGGATCGGACCCGGGGGCGGTACCCGGCGGCTCCACCAAAATCCATCGTTTGGGATCTTGGGGCCGAAACAGGATCGACGAACGTCTAAAGGGGTATGCTTTGTCCCGGTGAGATACCACCGTTATCGGTTCACTAAGCATAGTTGCAAACGACAATCATGCTCCGGTTGCTCTCGCTGCGTAAGCAGTGCGAAACACCGAAAACTTAAGCCCAGTCCTCTAGCCAGGGCTGGCGGGGTTCGCAGGCACCTGGCAACAGAAGCCTGCACTTTTCTTCCAAAAGTTGTGTGTCTTTGGTAGTGTGCCCGCAGATTGGGTGGCCAAACGGGAGGGCGTGTCATGACCAAAAAGGAGTTTCTTGAAGAGTGGTTCAAGCGGGTCTGGATCGAGGAAGATGAGGCGGCGATCGCAGAGTTGCTGCAACCGAAATCTCAACTCGAAGGTCTGCGCGAGATACCTCAGGTCGGGCCGGAAGAGTTCACGCCCTTTGTGAAGGCGCTTCTGGCGCAGGTGAAGGTCAAGCAAGTCACGATCAAGCGCTGCCTCGAAGATGACAGTTGGATCAGCGCGCTTCTGGCGCTGACGCTGGAATGCCGGACCTCCGGGACGACCATCCATCACACAGGTCAGGTGATGGCGCGCATCGAGGACGGCAAGATCGTTGAAGGTTACAACCATTTCGACTTCATCTCGCTCTACGAAGGTCTGGGCCTCTTGCCAAAAACAACGCTTGCGCTTTGCCTGCAGGGCCAACGCTTCAGCATGACAGACACCGCGGCGTAGCCGCGCCCCCCCTGCCCCCCGCGAGACCGCCCGCAAGGGCGGGCGAGCGGCCTGTTGCGAGCGTGCAAAAATTCGGTCTAGGCTCAGGCCATGAAAATCCTCGCTGTCACGCCGTTTCTCATCGCCCCGCGCCCCAGCCCTGATGGCTGGTCTCGCGGGCAGACGACACTGCTTGTAAAGCTTGAAACCTCAGAAGGTTTGATCGGCTGGGGCGAAGCCTATGCGCTGAGCCACCGCCAAGACGCCTGCAACGCCATCATCGCGCATTTGGCGGAGGCACTGATCGCGCTGTCCGATGCATCGCCGCGCGCCTTCCTGGCAATGGTCGTGGCGCCCATGACCACGAAGCACCCCGGCATCGACTACGCCGCCGCCGCAAGCGCGCTTGAGATTGCTCTGTGGGACCTGACGGCCAAATCCGCGGGCTTGCCGCTGCATGCGATGCTGGGCGGGGCCGTGACGGACAGGGTGCCGATCTACGCCAACGCCTGGGACCATCCGGTTCAGACGCCAGAGGCCATTGCCGAGCGCTGTGCGAGGCTGTGCCACGAAGGCTATCGTGCGGTTAAAATCTATCCTCTGCGGCAATCCACGCGCGCCCGCGCTGAGGCGACCGTGCGCCTGACCCGCGAGGCCATAGGCGCGCAGGCCGACATGATGCTCGATTTCGCAGTACAGAGCGATCCCCGCCACGCCCTGCAAGCCGCCCGCACCTTTGCCCCCTACGACCCCTACTGGATCGAAGAACCCGTAGCGGGCGACAACATCCCTGCTCTGGCCGAGTTCCGCGCCCGGACCGACATACGCATCACCACCGGTGAGCGCCAAGCCGGGACCCGCCACTGCCGTGATCTGCTGCATCACCGCGCGGCCGATGTGCTGAACCCGGATGTGGCGGGCGCTGGCGGGATCCTCACACTGCTGGAGGTGGGCGCCATGGCCGCCGCCCATGACGTGATGATCTCGCCGCACAGCTGGAATTCCACCACGGTGGCCTACATGGCCATGCTGCATCTGTGCGCCGTGATGCCCAACGCCTGCTACGGCGAGCTTTACTACGACTATCTTGAGTTGGGCGGTGAATTTGCCCGCTGTGACACGACGCTGGAGAACGGATGCGCCACCCTGCCCCAAACCCCCGGTTTGGGCGTGGAGATCGACGAGGACGCCCTGCACCGCCTTTGCGTGTGAGCCGTCACAGCACGAACGCGAGGATCACAGGCAAGGTCAGAACCGACATCAGCGTTGAAACCACGACGAGGCCCGCCACGGCATCGGCATCGGCGCCGTATTTTTCGGCCAGCATGTAGGATGTGACGGCCACGGGCGTGGCCACCTGCACCACCAGCACGCCGAACCCTACAGGCCCCAAGTCAAACCAAATCCCCGCCGCCGTGGCACAGGCCGCGCTGATCCCTACCTTGAGCGCAGCCAGCACCAGAGGTCGGCCCAAAGCCCCAATGGACAGCCGCGCCACCGCCACCCCGAGCGTGATCAACATGATCGGGATGGCCATTTGGCCAATGAGCTC
>JBCBWJ010000337.1:0-3832 GCA_039817165.1 Pseudomonadota bacterium
AGCGAAATGCAAATAATCTGAGCCATCAAGTATCACCTAACCTGTTGAAATCTCTGATTTCAGGCAAGGTTAGGTGATTCAGGTTTTTGCATTTCTGCTTTAGGTGCTCGGTTCGGCCCTGCGGCTGGCACGGCTTTCAGGGGGCTCTGCTAGCCGCGGGAGGCCCATCTGGTCGCGGACCCAATCCTGAAAGAGGAACACCTCGTATTCTTCTTGCATCAGCACGCCACGCTCAAAGGCGCGGCTGGCCATGCCGGCCTGATTGAGCTCGCTCGCCGCGCCGTCCTGATCCAGCACGATTTTGCCAAAGCGCACGATTGGGTCCATGTCAAAACCCGGTTGCGCCATCATGTCAGGGTGAAAGAGCCAATCGACATGCAGCTGCATGGTGGTGGCGCTGAGCGGTGTGATCTGCACGGACCGGACATAGTCGGCGTGATGGGCGATGAAGACGGAGGGCTGAATCGTGACGTAGCGCTGGCCAGTGGTCAGGTCCTCTTGCGTCAGGCCGGGCAGACGGCCTTGGGCGCTGCCGTCCATGGACCACGAGTGCGCCCCGTCCCGCAGCCCGCCCGCGACCTCTGGCGTGTTCTCCGTGGCGGTGTCCTGCCAGTTGGGATCATCGCGGCGGGCCATGATGGCGCGGCCGTAGAGGGGGACGAGGTCGCTCAGCTCCGGGTGGATATTGGGGCAATGCAGACACTCGTTGAAGTTCTCCCAAAAGACCTTCCAATTGCAGGCGAGCGTTTTGCTGTAGCTGTGGCCGACGCGAAGCTCTGACAGGGGCCAGTTGGCGACAAAGGCGGTTTCCGCGCCATAAAGCGTATCAAACTGGGGCGCGTCCGGGTCGAGATTGACGAAAACAAAGCCGCCCCATTCCGCGATTGAGACGGGCAAAAGAGGGTGGTCGTCTTTGTCGAAGCCTGCAACCTCGCGCATGGGGCCTGTGCCGCGCAACCGGCCCGTCAGGTCGTAGACCCATTGGTGATAGGGGCAGGTGATCAGGTGCTTGGTGAGCTTGCCCTGCGATTCTGTGCACAGGATCGAACCGCGGTGGCGGCAGGTGTTGTAAAAGGCGCGCAGGGTGGCGTCGCGGTCACGCACCACGAGGATGGGTTGCCCGGCCACCTCGAAGCTGCGGTAGCTGCGCGGATCGGCGACGGTTTCAGCGCGGCAGAGATAAACCCAGTTGCGCGCGAAGATCTTGTCTTGTTCGGCTGCGAAATGCGCGGGGTCACGGTACCACGTGGCGGGCAGGGATGGCTGCGCGCGGGTGAGCCCGTTGAAATCGCGGGCGAGGATCGGATTGTCGTCCATGTAGAATGCTCCAACACCTGAGAGCTTGTCAGGCTGGCGGCAAAACGCAAGGATTTAGCGCTGTTTGATCCGACGCAGCACGTCTTGGGAGGCGTAGCCGTCGGGGCTCATGCCGACGGATTGCTGATAGGCGCGGATCGCGCTGCGGCTGTTGGGGCCGATGAGACCGTCGATTTTCTCGATGGCAAAGCCTTTGCGTTTCAGCCGGCGTTGCAGTTCTTTTTTCTGCTCGAAGGTGAGCGGTTCGTAGCCCCGGGGCCAGGCGGTTTGAATGGCGGGCCCGCCGGTGATGCGGTCTGACAGGTGGCCCACGCCGATCACATAGGCGTCGGCCTTGTTGTACTTCTCGATGACCGCGAAGTTGTTGAAGATCATGAAGGCCGCCCCTTGCGTGCCCGCGGGCAGCAGGATGGAGGCCTGGCCATAGTCGGGCACGGGTTTGCCACGCATGTCTGTCACGCCCAGTTGCGCCCATTGGGACGGCGTGCGTTTGATGGAGCGTTTGGCGTTGGCGGCGTTGAAGCCGCGCGGCAGGCGGACTTCGACGCCCCAGGGTTGGCCTTTGCGCCAGCCGAAGCGTTTGAGATAGGCCGCTGTGGAGGCCAGCGCATCATCGGGTTTGTTCTTGGTCCAGATGTCGCGTTTGCCGTCGCCGGTGAAATCCACGGCATAGGCCAGGTACGAGGTCGGGATAAACTGCGTGTGGCCCATGGCCCCGGCCCAGGAGCCGGTGAACTTGCCCACATTCACATCGCCCGATTGCAGGATCTTGAGCGCGGCGATGAGTTGGCTTTCAAAGAACTTGCCGCGCCGCCCGTCGAAGGCCAGCGTCGCCATCGCGTCAATCATCGGGTAGTCGCCCATGCGGGTGCCATAGCGGCTTTCCAGACCCCAGACGGCGACAACCACTTCGGCCTCAACGCCGTAAGCCGCCTCGATCCGGTCGAGCAAGCGGCGGTGTTTGCGCAACGCGGCTTGGCCTTCGTTGATACGCGGGGGGGCGACGGCGTTGTCGAGGTAATCCCAGATCTGGCTTTTGAATTCGGCTTGGTTCCGGTCTTTTGAGATCACTTCAGGCTCGTAGCGGGCGTTGCGGAAAGCGCGGTCAAAGACCTGTGGGTTGATCCCTTGGGCGAGCGCCCGACCCCGGAACCCCCGCACCCAACGGTCGAATTCCGGCGGATTGGCGGCGACGGGAAGGGCGTCTGTGTCAAGCCCATCTGGCCGGATCTGCGGGCGCAGGCGGGTGATGGTGGGCAGGGTGGCGGCCAAGACCTGAGATTGCGCCACGACTTGCACCACTTGGGCGTCGGGGCGGGCTTGTGGCCTAACTGACCTGTCCACGGCTTCGGCCATGCTTTGGGTGGCCAGAAGGCCTACGGCGATTGCGATGATCCAAAGTCTGCTCATATCCCGGCCTTTTTCCAAGTGCTCGTTGATTGACATAGTACCGTCAACTGCGGCTCACGGAAAGCTAGCATGATTTGAGGCGCGGAAAACGGCCTTTAGGCGCTTTGATAGCGGTCCAGTTCGGCGCGCATTTTGATCAGATAGTCGCGCAATAGCGGCACGCGGCGCGGGCGGAAAGAGGCGCCGGTTTGCGTCAGGTTGCGCATGCGGTCCAGCCGGAAGGCGCGGAAATCTTTGCGCAGGTGGCACCAGGCGAGCAAGTTGTGGCTGGCCTGCATGAAGACGATGGTGAGGGGGTCGACCGCGCGCTCGGTCTGGCGGCCTTCGACATCCGTATAGGCGAATTGGATGGTGCGTTCGTCCCATGTGGCTTGACGCAGGGCTTGTACGTCAATGCCCGGTTCCGGCATCGCCTCACCGTAGCGAAAGGCGGTCAGCACGGCATGTTCGAGCCTGTGGGCTTGGCGCGCGGGCAGGCGGGCGCGCAGTTTGGTCAGCGCGTTTTGCGCGGCTTCAGCGAGGACCGGGTCGCCCACGTGCTGCACCTCTCGCAGGCCGAGCACGAGGGCTTCGATCTCATTTTCCTCGAAACTGAGCGGTGGGAGGGCGGCGTCTTCGATCAGGGTGTAGCCAAAGCCGGACGCCCCGTCGATGACCGCGCCCAGACCGCGAAGCGCGTCGATGTCGCGGTAGATGGTGCGCGGGGTCACATCCAGCGCGTCGGCCAGTTGCGCAGCTGTGGCCGGGGGCGGGGCATTGCGCAAGGCTTGCATCAGTTGGAAAAGGCGAGTGGTGCGGGTCATGCCCCCTTATGAATAGGGGTACTGACAGAATTTGTCATCATCCAGGGACCGCGTGACCCTGTCTTTACCTGCCGAAGCGGAGGGCGGCGGGGTGACACCCGCCCTACCGCCGGGACCTTTGAACCTTGCGCTTGGTCTTTTCCGCTTTTTTCTTGGATTTGACGAATTTGCGCTTGGCGGGTTTGCCGCGGCCGCGGGGGGGGCCTTTGGGCAGGGTTTTGCCGTCGATGTCCACCAGATCAAGTTCCAGCCCGCCGGTGACCGGTGCGGCCTCAACCAGGCGGACAGTGACGCGTTGGCCG
>JBCBWJ010000338.1:0-3824 GCA_039817165.1 Pseudomonadota bacterium
CCCGATAGCGTTGCAACTCATAGTATCATTGATAGATGTGATTGAACGCAAGACGACAGATTGAAACGAGGTGAGATGATGGTCAAGACAATCGCAATTGCAGCCTGTGTGGCCGTGGCAATCCTGATCGGCGGCGTTTTCTGGATTACGTCACAGCCTAGCCCCGATGAACAGTTTGCCCAGTGTCGCGCAGGTCAGATTGCAGGGGGTTCTGCGGCCATCGGCGGCCCTTTCGAACTGGTGAGCGAAACCGGTGAGACCGTGACCCACGAAGAGGTTATCGACCAACCGACCCTGATCTATTTCGGTTATACCTTCTGCCCGGATGTCTGTTCCATCGATGTGTCGCGCAATGCTGTTGCGGTCGAAATTCTCGAAGAGGATCACGGAACCATTGTAAAGCCGGTCTTCATTTCAATCGATCCCAAACGGGACACGCCTGAAATCATGGCCGACTACACCGAAATCATGCATCCCCGCATGCTTGGTCTCACGGGCAGCGATGAACAGGTCAAAGCAGCAAGTCAGGCCTACCGCACGTTCTACAAGGCTCATGATCAGGACGACGATGAGTTTTACCTCGTGGATCATTCCACCCTGTCCTACCTTGTCTTTCCCGAGAAAGGCTTCGCGGAGTTCTTTCGCCGCGATGCGACGCCCGAACAAATGGCAGAGCGCATTCAGTGTTTCATTGATGCTGCATAGTTCAGCAATTTGACGTTAACCCGTGTAAAACTAGAATAGTTATAATATGCCTATCGTCTAAATCGGGAAGGACACATGGCTTTAGCACAAAGAGACATCGGTGACGACAAGTCACTGCTGCTCGTCGACGACGACGAGCCATTTCTGCGCCGCCTGGCGAAAGCAATGGAAAAACGCGGATTTGCTGTGGAAACAGCAGGATCTGTGGCGGCGGGACGCGCCATCGCCACAGCACGGCCACCGGCCTATGCCGTCTGTGATTTGCGTCTTGAGGACGGCAATGGCCTCGACGTGGTGGAAACCATTCGGGACAAACGCCCTGACAGCAAGGTTGTGGTTCTGACGGGCTATGGCGCGATTGCAACCGCTGTTGCAGCGGTCAAGATCGGCGCCACGGACTATTTGTCAAAACCTGCGGATGCGATGGATATCACCAACGCGCTTTTGGCGTCTGAGGATGAGTTGCCACCGCCCCCCGAAAACCCAATGAGCGCGGATCGCGTGCGCTGGGAGCACATTCAGCGGGTGTACGAGCTCTGTGATCGCAACGTGTCGGAGACGGCGCGCCGATTGAACATGCACCGCCGCACGCTGCAGCGTATCCTCGCCAAACGCTCCCCCCGTTAAGTCAGGTCATACCGCTTGCTGACCTTGTCGAACGCACCATCCGTGTGCGTTCGATACGTTTCAAAGCCGCGGCTTTGGTAATACGCCAACCCGCCGCCGTTATCGGCCCGGATGGTGGCGTTGATCCACTGGTATCCGAGCAGTTTGGCAGCATTGCGCGTCGTCTCAAACAGTGCGGTGCCCGTTCCAAGCCGAACGCGTCCCAACCGCGTGAAGGTCGCGATATCGCAAGCCTCGGGCGGCAGCGTCTCTTTCGGCTCAACCCACTGAAACCCGAGCAGCGTGCCTTCACTGTCCTCGGCCAAAAACCACGCATTGCGCCCCGCAAAGCACTGCATCCACTCCACGAGATCCGCCCGGCTCACCGGGTCCGTCATCGCCGTGGTGCCCCCTTTCGCGATGATGTCATTCAGAAGCTCCGCCATGGAGCGTGCATCCACCGGCCCCGCCCCGCGCACATGGATCATCCCATGACATCCAAAAGGGCCGCGTGCCGCGCAAGGTAAGCTTCCCGCGCCTCCATCGGGGAGCGCAGGACAAGGCCAAGCCCAGTAATCATGTCCTTGTTCGGCTTGCCGAAAAACCTGTTGGCTTCGACGACCGTGAATCCAGCAATCTGCGTCGACTCCATCCAGGCGCTGATCTTGTCGGCCTTCTTGATCTGTTTTTTCACCGCCACTGGAATCGCCGCAGGCAGCCCATAGCGAATGTGGATCGCTGCCGTCAGCCGTTTGTCCAACTCATCATAACCTGGACCCACCGCCGCCTTCACCGGCGAAATCATATCCCCGATCACGTATTCCGGGGCGTCATGCAAAAGCGCGGCAAGCTTCCATTTCGCCGGTGCCCTGGGGTTAATCCGTCCGTAAATCGCCTCAACCAGCAAAGAATGCTCCGCAACCGAGTAAGGGTAATCTCCCAAGGTTTGCCCATTCCACCGCGCCACGAAACTGAGGCCCCGCGCGATGTCCTCCACCTCGATGTCCACCGGCGTGGGATCCAACAGATCAAGTCGGCGGCCCGATAACATCTTTTGCCAGGCGCGGGGCGTGGGCATGGGGGTTCTCCAATGGGGGCCGGATCAGAATTACCGATCCGCCCCGCCATTTGCAAAGGTTTCAATGATGGTCTCCAGCACCGGTGACCCCGCCCGACCGGCAAGGAAGTTGTACCCTTTGTAACGGTCCGTCTTGATCCGCCTCAGGTGATCTGCATCCTCCACCATCCGAAGGCCGTTTTCGATGGAATAGACCCGCATATCGTCCAGTCCCATCAGATGCCGGCTGACCTCGGATCGGGTATCGGAGCCGTGGTCTTCAAAGATAAACACCGCCCCGTCCCGGATCGCGCGCCGCGCCCCGTCAATCGCAGCCATCTCTGCGCCCTCAACGTCCAGCTTGATCAGCGCCGCCACCCCCTCAGGCACGGCATCATCCACGCTCAGCGTCTGCACCTCCTCCGTGCTGTCCTGCGCGCCCACAGGGCTGTCCAGATCCAGATGCGCAGAGGCATGGCTGTTATGCACGTTCACGAACCGCATCACCTCGCCCGAGCGGGCAAAGATCGCCGCGCGCTGTGTCTCGACATTGGGCAATGCGCTGGCATTCTCCACCAACCGGTCATACGTCTCGCGCGCGGCCTCCACCGCAATCACCCGATCAAAGCGCGCCGATCCATAAACCGACCAAAGCCCAGAATTGGCGCCAAGATCGCAAAAGAGCGGCGTCGCCCCTTGTGCCGCGTCCAGCACAGCGCGCACTTCTGGCTCATAGTCGCGGTGGTACAGGTAAAACCGCGTCCAATACCCATCATCGAGGTAGACGCGAAACGCCCGACCCCCGCCCAGATCAAGCAGAACCTTGTTTGTGGGCGAAAAGAACCGTGCCAGAAAACGGCAAAAGATCCCGTAGAACCATCGGTTGAACACCAACCGATAGAGCGCCATCAGCACCCGGTACTGCACCCGCGCCCCGCGTCCTTCAAATCTGATGATCCTCGCGTCCATGGCTGCCATCTTTGGCGTGGAATGGCCCGAAACACCATGGTCCGTTCAATGCAAAACACTCCCGTGTTGCCCATGCGGGGTCACGGTGCTATCTGCGCTCCAAATCCCTTTTTCCCAAGGAGCCGTTTCATGGCAAAAGACTATGTGGTCAAAGATATCAGCCTTGCCGCTTTCGGGCGCAAAGAGCTTGATATCGCTGAAACAGAAATGCCGGGCCTGATGGCTCTGCGCGAAGAATACGCAGGCAAGAACCCGCTAAAAGGGGCGCGCATCGTCGGCAGCCTTCACATGACAATCCAGACCGCCGTTCTCATTGAAACACTGGTGGAGCTGGGGGCCGATGTGCGCTGGGCGTCTTGCAACATTTTCTCCACCCAGGATCACGCGGCCGCCGCGATTGCCGAAGGCGGCACGCCGGTCTTCGCGATCAAAGGTCAGACACTCGAAGAGCATTGGGATTACCTCGACAAATCTTTCATGTTCGAAG
>JBCBWJ010000339.1:0-3813 GCA_039817165.1 Pseudomonadota bacterium
CCCCCTCGGCGCGGGCGCCGCAATCCATCCTGATCGCCACGACGAACCGGGATGTTTATGACGCCGACACGGTTTTTGAGCAGCAGCGCCACGTGGTGACCTTGATGAAAATGCGGGCTGTGGGTCCCGATCAGCTGCGGTATGCGCCCCCTGGTCATTTGCCGCAAATCGAAAACGACCCGGACTATATCGAACCTGCCATCGGACAGTTTCTGCCGGGCACCTGGCTGGATGTGAATGCAAAACTGTCGGGGACCGATCCATGACCGAGCGTCGCATAGAAGGCTCGGGCGTTGACCCGCACCTGACAGAAGGGTTGGCGGCCCCGGTGGCCGACCCGCTGTGGTTTTTGGCGCGCCAGTGGCAGGTTGGAGAATTTCGCGGCGAGGATGCCGCGCAACCGATGATCGTGGAGGCCATTGTCGACAGCTATGCGATTTCGGACGTGGCCTTGCCGGGGCAAAATGAGAAAGACAGTACCGGTTGGGACGGGACACCCCTTGAGACGATGGTTGAGCGGACATCGCCGCCCCAGGATGCCCATGCGCGCGCGCAATCCGGTCTGGCGGCGTTGCGATCTTTGCGACGGGCCGGGGCCTCTGCCGACGCGCGCGTTGCGTTTCGCGAGGCCTATCCTGTCAAGTTGAGGTCCAGCAATGCCGCCGACAGCCTGCAGCAAAAACAGGTGGAACGGGTGGCGGCGGGGGCGATGGATGGTCTGGCGCTTTGGTCTGACCTCAAGGACCTTGAGTTCAACGCAGAGAAACTGCCCGTCCTCAAAGACCTCAATGAAGAGGATGTCGGGCTTGCTTTGAGCGCTTTGAACACTTGGGTCACCGAAGAGGAAACCTGGGTGTCGCGACCCGATCCGGGGGTCGATCCCTGGAACGCGCGCACGCTGGATCATAGTGCGCGGATCGCGGCGGTCACCAACAAGGGCGCGATTGTTCTGTCGGCTCCGGCCTATGCGGGCGGGCGGCTGGAGTGGTATGATTTCGATCTGGATCACCAGCCCAAGAACCTGCCTCCGTCCGAGCGCCGCACGATGCGCACGCTGGTTTCGCCGCTGCGCTTTGCGGGTCAGCCTGCCGCGCGCTGGTGGGAGATCGAGGAAGGGGACACCTATTTTGGGGATCTTGCCGGGGGACCAGATGATGTGGCGCGATCGGTTCTGGCGTCTTTCGCCGCGGTGGGTGGGGATGACTGGTTTGTCATTCCGGTGACGTTGCCGACCGGGCGCTTGGCGCAGGTGAAGAAACTGCGCGTCTATGACAATTTCTCGGATGACGGCGTGACCCTGCAATCCACAGCGCAAGCGGATCAGGATGCGATTGGCAAGCTTTATGGCAAGACGCGGGTGTGGCAGTGGACAGAACTGTCCCCGCGCCCGGACCCTGAGGAAAAAGATCCGCCCAAGGTGAGCGCACCGCCGCTTTTGCTGCTGTTGCCGGCGACCAATACGATTGAACAGGGACGCCCCATTGAACGCGTAACCTTCAAGCGTGACGAGATGGCGAATCTGGCCTGGGCGATTGAACGGGTGGTGCCGGGGCCGATGGGCCGTGGTTTGCGTAACTCTGCGGCCTGGCCCGGACCGCCGCCGCCCACAGACGAGGGGGTGTGGCGGTTCGAGCTTGGCACCAAGATCCCGCAGCATTGGTACCCCATGGTGCCGGTCCGGCTTGAGGCTGACCAACCGGCGATCACGCTCAGGCGTGGGGTTTTGGCGCATGCCCGGGATCAAAAACCGCAAGAGCCCCCGGCAGGTGAGTTGCTGGGTCCGGGTCAGGCATATTACCTGGATGAAGCGGCGCTGCCTTCGGGCGGTGTCGAGGTCGGGCGCCGGTGGCAAATGGTGCGATCGGCTGACGGGCGCGCGCATCTTTGGCTCGGGCGCGAGCGCCGTCCGTCTTCAGGACCGATGGAACGGACCCCGCTGGAATTCGACAGGTTGAGCGGCTTCAAGACCGAAAATCGCAAGCCTTAGGCCGCTGGTCATTCTGCCGGGGCGAAGCCGGTGATCAGTTGTCGAAGACCCAAGGCCGCGCCTGCAAAAATTGCAATGAAGGCCACTGGCGCGCTGTAGGCCAGTACGGAGAAGGCAGAGATGCCCTGGCCCACACTGCACCCGACGGCGAGGATGGCACCTGGCCCCATAATGGCGGCGCCCAAGATTTGGCGTTTGAGCTCGCGGGGGTCCTCGCAGGCCTCCCACCGGAAATGCCCTTTGGAGTAGGACCCGAGTGCGGCCCCGATCACCACGCCCAGCACGGAGCCCACGCTGAAGGACAGGTCATTGCCCGACGCGGTCATGGCGTAGAAAATCGTGTCGCCGATGGGGGCGGCGAAGGTGTGGGTTTCTATCGGTTCTGCCTCAAACCCGGTGGTGGCCACCCAATAGGTGCCTATCCAGCCCGACACGATGGCCAGACCCACCATAGCGCCCCAGAAGACCTGACCGGCAGAGGGACGCATGGTTGCACGTGCCATCGCCAGCACCAAAAGGGAGACCCCAATCCCCAGACCAGTGAGCACGGGCGATATGCCCAAGGACGACAGCAGTTGAGAGATCCCCTGTGACGACGGGGCATCCATTTCCACCGAAAACAGCCAGACCCGGATGTGCGCCAAGGGGCCGGACATCACGAAATAGGCTGACAGCCCCATCACCAGCACAATGACGAAAGATCGCAGATCCCCGCCGCCCAGCCGGGCGAGCGCGCCGTAGCCGCAATTTCCGCAAAGAGCCATGCCATAGCCGAACATCAGCCCGCCCACCACGGTGCCAAGCGGATTCCAAACCCGGTCAAGGTAGACCGATTGGGCGCTGTCAAAAAGGGACAGGGACATCGCGATGTGGGTGCCGATGATCGCCGTTGCGATGGCGATGATCCACATGCGCAATCTGCGTGTATCGGATCCGTAGAGGGCATCCTCGATCGCGCCCAAGGTGCAAAACCGGCCGAGACGGGCCGCAAGGCCAAGCAGGAGCCCACCCACCAATCCGATGAGCGCATCTACTTTTGCGTCTCCCAGCAGTTCCAGCATGCGTTCCTCCCGGACCGAATGCCGTTGTGGCGCTGCATCCGGTCAGTCCTGACGACAGAACAGGTCGTAGACCACTTCCATGATTTGCTTTGGCCTGTCATCTGTCAAGCGATAGTAAATCGCCTTGCCGTCGCGCCGGGGCGTGACGAGCCCCTCCAGCCGCAGCCGCGACAGTTGTTGTGACACCGCCGCTTGGCGGGCTGAAAGCAGGTCTTCCAGCTCTGTCACGGATTTCTCGCCAGAGGCCAGGTGGCACAGGATCATGAGCCGGCCTTCGTGGCTGATCGCCTTGAGGAAGTTCGACGCACGCTGCGCGTTTTCCATCATGCGCTCCATGTCCTCGCGGCACATGTTCTTGTCAAACACAGGCAGGTTTGACACCTGTCGGGTGCCAGCGTCCGGTCCTGTGTTGATCTCAGTCGTCATGTGCAGGGTCATAGGCACTTAACTCGCATTATCCAAGGGTATTTCAGCCCGTTCAAACATCTGTGTCAGCAAGCCCCAAAAGAAGTCTTCACCGGGATATCCTTCGAGCCGGGCCACCTCGCGCCCGTCGTTCACGAGGATAAAGGTCGGAGTGTAGCGCACGCGCGTTTCAAAGATCACGTCCGGGGTTTCAGAGCGCAGATCATAGCGCTCAAGCGGTGCTGTGCGGCCTTCCGCGGTCTTGGGGTAGATGTGGGCGATCTCTTCGTTCCAACGGTCGCACCAGTAGCAGCCGTTTTCCTCTGCCATCAACAGAACCGTGTCTGCAGCAGCCGCAAC
>JBCBWJ010000033.1:0-12655 GCA_039817165.1 Pseudomonadota bacterium
CAGATGCGGTTGTTTCTGCTTCTGCCAAGATGGCACCGTCTAGCGGATCGAGATCGGTGAGCACGTTGGGTGTATTTTCCGCAGGCGCCAAACGCACCTGTTGTACTTCGTTGAGAACCGTCCAGCCCCCGAACCCGATCGCAGAAATCAAACCGATAAGAACAACAGCAGAACCTATCGCTCCAGGCTCTACGCCGCTCAGAATGCTTTCCCGTTGGGGTACAAACGGCGTTGCAGGTTCCACGATGGGATCCTTTTTGCGCGTCGCGGTTCGCTGGGCCAAGCTGTCATGAGGGCGCACGGACGATGCCCCGGCCGACATTCCGTGAGAGAGTGAAAAACCGCATTCCCGACAAAAAGTGTTGAAAGCCTCATCCGGGTCCATCCCGAGGTATCGCGCATAGGACCGTACATAGCCGGGAATAAAACCAGGCGTATCGAAGGCATTGGGATCTGCGTTCTCGATGGCTGCGATATAGGAGGCACGGATGCGGATCTCTCGTTCAACATCCAGCAATGACTTGCCCATGGTCGCACGTTCGCCACGCATCAAGTCGCCCAAACGCAAATCAAACGCGTCAAAGCCGCGAGGCTCTTGCACGCTATCAATAACCTTCGTCCGCTTGCGGCGAATGACCATACGCCTGCCTTTCTTCCCAAGCCACCCCAACCCGACTATTTCGGCCTATTTTGACCGGCAGTCGATTCGACTTGAGCGCCTTTGTTTACAGGTGCTTACCACAACGCAAGAAGTTTTGCACATCCTGTGGATTTATGCGGTCATGTCGGCGCGATTCAGCGCGCAATGGCTCCATAGTGAATCCAGAGCGCGGACAAGCGCATCAAGTTCAAACCTTCCGTGCACTGGCGAGGGGGTAAAACGCAATCGTTCTGTTCCGCGAGGCACAGTGGGGAAGTTGATCGGTTGAACGTAAATTGAGTAGCGATCAAGCAGCATATCGCTAAGCAGTTTGGTGTGCACAGGATCGCCCACCATGACCGGCACGATGTGGCTGCCATGATCGATCAACGGCAGACCCAAGGACTTGAGGCGTGTTTTCAGCACCGAAGCCCGCTCCTGGTGGAGATCGCGCAGGCCCTGATCTTTCTTGAGATGAGCGACACTGGCTGCTGCACCGGCCGCGACGGTCGGTGGAAGAGATGTGGTAAAGATGAAGCCCGGTGCATAAGACCTTACCGCGTCACACATTTTCTCACTTGCGGCGATATAGCCTCCCATCACGCCGAACGCTTTTGCGAGGGTGCCGTTGATAATATCAATCCGGTCCATAAGGCCATCACGCTCTGCCACGCCGGCCCCGCGCGGGCCGTACATGCCCACCGCGTGCACCTCGTCGAGATACGTGAGCGCGCCAAATTCGTCGGCCAAATCACAGATATCGGACATAGGAGCGAAGTCGCCGTCCATGGAATAAATGGATTCAAACGCAATCATCTTAGGCGCGTCTGAATCATCGGCCGCGAGCAGTTCGCGAAGGTGATCAAGATCGTTGTGCCGGAAGATACGCTTCTCCCCGCCGTTGCGGCGAATGCCCTCGATCATGGACGCGTGATTGAGCGCATCCGAGTAGATGATCAGGCCGGGAAACAGTTTTGACAGCGTCGACAGCGTGGCGTCATTTGCTATGTAGGCAGACGTAAACAGCAAAGCCGCCTCTTTTGCGTGCAAATCTGCAAGCTCTGCTTCGAGCATTTTATGATAGACCGTGGTGCCTGAGATGTTGCGGGTTCCGCCTGATCCCGCACCGGTTGCGTCTAGCGCGTCATGCATGGCAGTCAGGACAACCGGGTGCTGTCCCATTCCCAAATAGTCATTGCCGCACCAAACGGTGATACGTTGCTCGGACCGGTCGGGCCGGGTCCATACCGCATGGGGAAACTGACCATTGCTGCGCTCGATGTCGATGAAGGTCCGGTAACGTCCTTCATTGTGCAACCGCGCGAGGGCGTGATCAAGTTTTGCGTTGAAATCCACCTGGCTGTCTCCTTGAACGCTGAGCGTCTGGGTGTGGGTCGGCTTTGTCTTGCGGCATCGCCTGCGTGCGCTGCGCTGCGTAGCAGATATAGTTTGAACAGTTCTAAGTCTACACGTAACAAAATGCCACGGAGGGCATCTTTGACACAGATCAAGTTTGCGATTTCACGACCTGTTTGAGACTGCCGCCAGCGGGTCCGCACAACACCTAAAAATCCGCGCTTTACAAATGCTATGCCGTTGCAAGGCCCGGCCGGGCGAAACGCCACGGTGCGAATTGGCCTTGCGTCACTTGAGGTTTTTCAATCGCCCGGTTTAGGGTGCCGCGAAAACCCCTAGTAGATCGGAAAAGCCCATGTCACTCGACGCTGTTCTCGCCCGTATTGATAATCAACTGCCTGAGGCGCTTGACCGCCTGAAGGCTCTGATGCGCATCCCGTCCATTTCCACGGACCCAGCTTACAATGACGACTGCGACAAGGCGGCTGCGTGGTTGGTGGATGATCTAAAAGGTTTGGGCGTGCAGGCCGAAGTGCGCAAGACCCCGGGGCGGCCGATGGTCGTGGGGCATGTCAATGTACCCGGCGGTGAAAATCTCCCGCACTTCCTGTTTTACGGGCATTATGATGTGCAGCCTGTTGACCCGCTTGATCTTTGGAACACGGCCCCTTTCGAGCCGGAAGTGCAGGACACCCCCGGCGGTCAGGTGATCCGAGGACGTGGGGCGGCGGACGATAAGGGCCAACTGATGACCTTTATCGAGGCCTGTCGCGCCTACAAGGAGGTCTTCGGGCACCTGCCCTGTCGGATGACGTTTTTCTTTGAGGGGGAAGAGGAATCCGGTTCACCGTCGCTCATCCCGTTCCTGGAAGCCCACAAGGACGAGTTATCTGCCGATCTGGCGCTGGTGTGTGACACAGGGATGGTGGCACCTGGCGTGCCGTCTATCGCCTCGCAGCTGCGGGGCATGGTAAAAGACGAGTTCACGCTGCATGGGCCACGCATCGATTTGCATTCCGGACACTACGGTGGGCCAGCCTTGAACCCGCTCAAGGAAATATCGCGCTTGATTGCCAGCTTTCACGATGACACTGGCCGCGTTGCGGTTGAGGGGTTTTATGAGGGCGTGGACGAGGTGTCCGATGAGCTTTTGCGCCAATGGGAAAACTGCGGCTTTGACGAGCACGACTATCTGTCGTCCGTCGGCATGACACGGCCCCATGGCGAAGAAGGCTACACCGCGCTTGTGCAGCAATGGGCGCGGCCCACCTTGGAAATCAACGGGCTGTGGGGCGGGTATCAGGGCGTAGGCACCAAAACAGTGATCCCGGCGGAGGCGCATTGCAAACTGACTTGCAGGTTGGTCGGTGAAATGGATCCAGATGCGCTGCGCGACAAGATCCGCAAACATGTGGAAGATCGCTTGCCACCGGACGCGCGCATCACTTGGAACGACGATCTTGATGGCTCGCCGGCTTCCGTGATGAACACCAACCGGCCCGAGTTCGAAAAGGCCCGCCAAGCCTTGTCCGAGGAATGGGGCCGTGAGGCGGTGTTTTCGGGAATGGGCGGATCGATCCCGGTGACCCGGTTTTTCACAGACATTCTGGGCCTTGATTCCATGTTGATCGGGTTTGGCCTCGAGGATGACGCGATCCATTCCCCAAACGAAAAGTACAACGTCGAAAGCTTTCACAAGGGCACGCGGAGCTGGGCGCGCGTTCTGGACAGCTTGGCACGGACCTAATCGTGGCATTCAACGATCAGATCCGGCGCTTCAACGATGTGGACATCGCATGGACGGAGGGTGGCTCCGGCCCGCCGCTTTTGCTGTTGCATGGCTTCCCGCAAAATCGCGCGATGTGGTCCCGCATCGCGCCGGAACTGGCGCATTCATTTCGGGTGATCTGCCCCGATCTGCGCGGCTATGGGCAAAGCGGCAAGCCAGAGGACGTATCGGAGTACAGTTTCCGGAAAATGGCACAGGATCAAATCGCGCTGATGCAGCATTTGGGGTTCGACCGCTTTGCCGTTGTGGGCCATGATCGTGGGGGGCGTGTTGCACATCGGCTGGCGCTTGACGCGCCGGACGCGGTCACGCGGGTGGCAATGCTGGACATTGTGCCGACCCATACGTTGCTAGAGCCGCTGCGCCGGGATGTGGCGCAAGCGTATTATCATTGGTTTTTCCTGGCTCAGCCCGCGCCCTTTCCGGAAACGATGATTGGTCATGACGCAGACGCCTATTTCACCTCCTGCCTGCTGGGATGGGGCGCCGCGCAGCTAGAGGAGTTTGCGGCTGAGCGACTTGGGGCGTACCGCGCGGCTTGGCGCGACGCGGATGTGATCAGAGGCATGTGCAACGATTACCGTGCGACGCTTGTTCATGATGTGCTTGACGATGCGGCAGATCTGGACGCGCGGGTGACGTGCCCTGCCCTTATTCTTTACGGCGCTGATGGGGCGATGGGACGGGCCTTTGACATGCGTCGGGCATGGGCCGACAAATGCACGGATTTTGACGTTGTCGGGGTGACTGGCGGGCACTTTTTTCCCGACACGGCACCGAAAGACACGGTCCGGGCTTTGTTGCCATTCTTGAACGTACACATTCTATGAATGAATTTGTGCGCTCTGTTGGAGGTATTGAAGAAAAGCAGCGGTGGCGCGGTTGACGGGGCTCGAACCCGCGACCCCCGGCGTGACAGGCCGGTACTCTAACCAACTGAGCTACAACCGCCCACTGCAAGCCGCGACCTCTGTCGTGGCGTGAGGCGTGTCTTATGCCCCTGCCCCGCCCCCGTCAAGCATTGCCAACGTCAAAACACCGAGGATTTCAAAATTTTCGTTGCATGGCGTCCAACCGACCGCTCTGGATCAGAATTTCAGGGAGACGCATGTCCAGCACGGGTGGGGTTTCAAGAAAGGCTTTCCAAGAGACGCAGGAGGCTCTTGCCGTTTTCCCGGTCCGAGCATGTCGCCGCCCATTTTCGCATAAGACCAACTTCAACTGCCGACAGGCGCGGTTTTCTTTTGCTCGAAAAGAAAGGTCGGATGGCAACCGTTGCTTGTTCGGCTGGGTCACCATCCGGCGTCAGATCACTCACGCTGTTATCCTCACCAAAAAAAACGACGCGCATTGTGTATTTGACGTTTTTGATCAAAAGTCAATATAAGTGACCAGTGATCCTCAATTTAGGATGCGATATGCCTGATTTTCACGATCGTCTCAAAACGTACATCGTCAACTCTGAGTACGACTTCAAATCCTTGTCCCTGCAAATCGGCCAGGGCGAGCGATATATATCCAATCTTCTGTCGACGAAGAGCGACCCCGGATTTTCGAATGTTGTGAAGATGTGCGCGGCTCTGGGTCTGAGCCCGAACCAGATCGCGGGTCTGACGGACGAGGTGACGCTGTTCAGCGATGATCTGGATCAACATGTGGTGTCCGCTCAGGCGGAGAAAATCCTTACGGCTGTCACGAAAGAAACCTATCGGAAGCTGTCACGTCGAGGGGTGAAACCGCTGCTGGATGATGTACTGACATGGTGGCACCAACAGCGTGGTTTGCTTAACAATTTTGACAAATTGTCCGAACATGTGGACCTCTATGTCGCGCCGCGCAATGACAGCAACCTGCCCGAGCCCTTCCGTGTGGGATACAACTCTTTGGCGGCTCAATCCTTTGGCGTGCAGTCGGCGGATCACTTGCGGCATCTGCTGACCACTTTTGACGGGGATCTGATCGAACAAGTGCGTCTTTCGCATGTAGAGGCGTCCAAGGGCGAACCGAAGCTGTCCATCGAAGAGATCGACGTCGAGTTGCCCGGTCATACGTTCCCGTTGCGGTTCTCTTACAAGCGATTGTTGCTGCCTGTGCGCGACAGCGATGGCAATGATTACGTTCTCAACTATTCACAAGCGCTCGAGTGAGCGGGCATAATGGGTCATCATGTGGCTCAGCTGATTGGCCGATATGGCCACCAGCCATTCCGAATCATCGCGCCCCGGCGGCACCGGCTGGGCCCAGCGTGCGACCCCCGGCAGCTGCGTGGTGAAGCCGTAATTGGTGGCAAACCCGGCCTTGACGTCTCTGTCGCGCATCATCGCGTAGATCCAGTCAACGGGCCACTTGGTGGCGATGCAACTGTGCAGAAGAAACATCAGGTATCGCAGTTTCTGGCGACTGCCGCGCCGGTCAGGGCGCACGAACAACTCTCCGATATAGGCCATGCGACCGTGAAAGCCGGGCGGCAATGCTGTTGTGAAGTCCAGCAAGGCCTCGCCTGAGGGGTTGGGATAATGACGGCGCATGGTGCGGATCATGTAATCGGCCATGCTTTCCTGCCCCACCACGTCATAGCGCGTGGCGATGCCGGTTACATAGTCGCCGCCTTGCCGCAGAAACAGCCAAAACCCGCTTTCTTCGGTGAAATCATTGTACCGGCCAGACAGTTTGGCCGTCATTTCATTCTTGCCCATGGACATGACAATGCGCTCGGCTTCGGCGAAATCAGAGATCATATCGACCTCGAGTCCGTCCTCTGCCAGAGCGCCGAGGCATTCACCCCCCACTTTGATCAGATCTAGCGATCTCCCCATATGCCCTGTTCAGCCCGTTAACCTTTGACAATATGTCCTAGACAGAAACCGCCGCACACGCAAAGCCCACGTCGCGGCACGCCGGGTAAAGGCCGCAGCCTATGGCAATTTGGCCCGCCGTTTTACCACCGGTTGGCAGTCATTTTTGCAAAAGTTATGCGCGGGCGACGATCGGTGTCGAGTGACTGGTCGGGTGTCATTTCCACGGTGATGCTCGGGCATTTCATGCTCAAACGCGCCCTTCTTGCCACAGCGAACGGGAACGTAACGTCAACTTAACCGAGCGTGGTGCGTAATATCTCGCCAAACCATTGCCAGTTCGTCATTTTACGCGTCAGCGAGGAGCAGCGCCAGTTCGTGGATCACACAGAGGCTGGCAGCCACGGGAGGGTTTAGAATGCGTTCACTCAAGGCGGCACTGATGTGCGGGGCCATGTCGATCTTTTCGACAGGTATGGTTTTGGCCCAGGATTTCGATGTTACGGGCGACTTCGATCGTGTGATATCGTTCGGGGACAGCTATTCCGACACCGGCAACCGCATCGCGCTGGAGCCCGGACTTCCGCCTTTCTTCCTGCCCGGCAGGTTTTCTGATGGGCCGGTCTTTACCGAACTGCTTGCGGGCGGTCAGGACAGCATGCTGTTGCCCGTCACCGACCCTGCATTCCAGACCAACCCCAGCATTTTCGCAGGCGATTTGACGACCGGTGATGTGGCCACGATTTTCGGGGCAACGGACCCTCGCCTGATCACCTTCACCAACGACCTGAACGCAGACCGCGGCACCGCTTTCACGCCGCAGGATTTGATTGACGGCGCGATTGATGAGCCCGCAGTGACCGAGGCGCTGGCCGATCTGCTGGAGCCTGAGGATGTCTACAACCTCGACCGAACGATGGACCTCAGCAGCGGCGTGTTCGCGACGAGCAGCCTCAACTTTGCGGTCGCGGGCGGTGAGACGCTGCGCAACCAGGATTTCGTGCCCAGCATTCGCCAGCAGGTGGAGTTCTATTTTGCCAATGGCGGCACGTTCAATGACGGCGATCTGATCACGTTCCTTTCGGGGGCCAACGACAACAGCCAGCTCGGTTTTGTCGATGCGGCCACGTTGGGCACGCAAGTGGCCGATGAAAACATCGCGGTGCTGGAGCTGATTGCCCAGAATGGATCCGGCACGATTGCCGTGGTGGGACTTGCTGACCTGTCCTTGATCCCCGGTGGGCGGAACCAGCCGGACTTCATCCAAGACATCGCACGCACCTTTTCTTTCACCGCCATCGACCGGCAGTTTTCCGAGCTGCAGCGGCTTGCGGATGAGAACCCGGATGTAAACTTCGTCTATGTGGACCTGCTCGCGCTGCAAAACGCGGTGGAAGTGGACCCGCTGGGCTTTGGCTTCACCAACATCACCGACACCTGCATCACCGGCGCGCCGGGCAGTGAGACGCTGTGTTCGAACCCTGATGAGTTTTTCTTTATTGATTTCATCCATCCTACGCAGCCCGGTCACGAGCTTTTGGCCAGCCTCGTCGTGGCGCATGTTCTCGCCGGGACATCGGCGGCCAACACCTATGTTATGGATGAAATGGCGCTGGCCTCTCGTCGCACGGCTGTGAACGCGGTGTTTGACCGTCTGAACCGCCTGGCGCGGCAGGACGACAATTTCGCCCTGTTCATCGAAGGGTTCGGCAGCGGTTACAATCGGCAGCGCGATGGCAGCCCCTTTGGCTACACCGCCGACTTTGCGGGGTTGCGCGTGGGCGCGGAGGGCCGGTTTGACAATGGCATTCTGGCCGGGGTGTCGCTTGGGTTTTCCGAGGGCGATGTGAACCAGCAGATTGTTGATTTCGACTTTAGCTCTGTGCAATTTGACATCTATGGCCGCTACAATTTTGGCCGCAGTTTTGTCGATCTGACCTTCGGGTTTGAAGACGCCGACTATGACAATTTCCAGCGCATTTTGAATGTTGGCCCGCTGATCAATACGGGCTCCACGGGCGGTCAGACCTACTCGCTGGCGGGTCGGTTCGGGCAAACGTTTGAGCTGCCCAATGCCAAGATCACGCCCGCCTTCAAGCTGGCCTATTACGACACGCAGGTCGATGGGTTTGCAGAGGCCGGAGCGCTTGCGCGCATCGCCTATGCCAGCCGCTCCAGTCAGTACCTGATCGGTGGTGTGGAGATGGCGGCAGATTTTCAGGCCACACGGTCGGTGCGCATGTTCACCTCCGTAGGGTATGATTTCCTGATCGACGGGCAGCAGCCAGACATTTTCGGCCAGCTGATCAACAACACCGCGCAGCCGTTTTCAAACCGCGCGGGCGATCCGGATGTGGATGGGTTCGACGTGTCGGTCGGGCTGACGGCGACGATCGGCGCAGGCTTTATTGGCACGGCCCAATTTGAGTGGTTGGGTCAGTTCGATGGCAGCAATGCCGGGCGGATCACCTTCGGGATCACCAAACCGCTTTGATCTGGCCGACACTTTGAAACAAGGGCCGCGCCTATGATGCGGCCCTTTTTCTTTGCGGCGCGGCAACGGTCATTTGGGCGGGATATGGTGGGTCGTGAGAGGCTCGAACTCCCGACATCTTCGGTGTAAACGAAGCGCTCTACCAACTGAGCTAACGACCCGTGACGTGCCTCATACAAAGCTCGCGCGGCCCATGCAAGGCCTCTGTTACTCTGCCGCGACCTTGCGGGCCATCAGCATCTCTTTGAGGTACCGGCCGGTGTGGCTGCGCGGCTCTTCTGCGACCTCTTCGGGTGTGCCCACGGCCACGATTTCCCCACCGCCATCGCCGCCCTCTGGGCCAATGTCGATGATCCAATCGGCGGTTTTGACCACGTCCAGATTGTGTTCGATCACGATGACCGTATTGCCGTTGTCGACCAGTTCATGCAGGACCTCGAGCAGTTTCTTGACATCTTCGAAATGCAGGCCCGTGGTTGGCTCATCAAGGATGTAGAGCGTCCGCCCGGTAGAGCGTTTGGCCAGCTCCTTGGACAGTTTCACGCGTTGCGCCTCACCGCCGGACAGGGTGGTCGCCTGCTGCCCGACTTTGATATAGCCCAGCCCCACGCGCACCAGCGCATCCATCTTTTCCCGGATGGAGGGCACGGCCTTGAAGAACTCTTGGGCGTCCTCAACAGTCATATCAAGAACGTCTGCTATGCTTTTGCCTTTGAACAGAATTTCCAGGGTTTCGCGATTGTAGCGTTTGCCCTGACAGGTCTCGCAGGTCACATAGACATCCGGCAGGAAGTGCATCTCAATCTTGATCACACCGTCGCCCTGACAAGCCTCGCAGCGCCCGCCTTTGACGTTGAAAGAAAAGCGCCCGGGCTTGTAGCCGCGGGCCTTGGATTCCGGCAGGCCCGCAAACCAATCCCGGATGGGCGTGAAGGCCCCTGTATACGTGGCAGGGTTGGACCGAGGTGTGCGGCCGATGGGGCGCTGGTCGATATCGATGACTTTATCTAAATGCTCCAGCCCCTTGATCGTTTCGCAGGGCGCAGGCGTTTGCCGGGCCCCGTTGAGCCGCATGGAGGCGGTTTTGAACAGGGTCTCGATGGTCAGCGTGGATTTGCCGCCGCCGGACACCCCTGTGACGCAGACAAATTTGCCCAGCGGAAACTCTGCATCCACAGATTTAAGATTGTTGCCTTCGGCCTTGATAACCTTGATGGATTTGCCTTTTCCCTTGCGCCGTTCTGCGGGGATCGGGATCTCGCGCGTGCCGGACAAATACTGCCCGGTGACAGAGGCAGTGTCGGCTGCCACATGCTCTGGCGTGCCGTGGCTGACCACCTGACCGCCATGCACCCCCGCGCCCGGGCCGATGTCGAACACGTAATCGGCGATGCGAATGGCCTCTTCGTCATGTTCCACGACGATCACCGTGTTGCCCTGATCACGCAGGTTTTGCAGCGTGGTCAAAAGCCGCCCGTTGTCGCGTTGGTGCAGGCCGATGGACGGCTCATCGAGGACATAGAGCACGCCGGTGAGGCCTGATCCGATTTGACTGGCCAGGCGAATGCGCTGACTTTCCCCGCCCGACAGCGTGCCAGCTGCCCGCGACAAGGTAAGGTATTCCAAGCCCACATTGTTCAGGAAACCAAGGCGTTCGCGGATCTCCTTGAGGATGGCGCGGGCGATTTCATTCTTCTGCGCGGTGAGGCTCTCTGGCACGCTTTCGCACCAGGCATAAGCCTCCCGGATCGACATTTCGACGACGTGCCCGACGTGCAGATCAGCGATTTTCACGGCGAGCGCTTCTGGTCGAAGGCGGTAACCGTCGCATGTGCCGCAGGGTCTATTGTTTTGATAACGCTCAAATTCTTCGCGGATCCAGCTGCTGTCCGTTTCACGGTAGCGGCGTTCCATATTGGGGATCACGCCTTCAAAGCTGCGGGTCACTTGATACACGCGGCCGCCTTCGTCGTAGCGGAACGGGATCTCTTCGTCGCCGGAACCGTGGAGGAACACCTGGCGCACATGGGCGGGCAGGTCTTTCCAGCGGGTGTTCTGGTCGAATTCGTAATGTTTCGCAATGGCTTCAATGGTTTGCAGGAAGTAAGGCGACTTGCCCTTGCGCCACGGGGCCAGCGCGCCGTCGGCGATCTTGAGGGTTTCATCCGGAACGACCAGGCGTTCGTCGAAATAAAGCTCCACCCCGAGGCCGTCGCAATCGGGGCACGCGCCAAAGGGGGCGTTGAAGGAAAAGAGCCGCGGTTCGATCTCGGGGATGGTGAAGCCACTGACAGGACAGGCAAAATTCTCTGAAAAGGTGACGCGCTCGGGGTCGCCTTCCTTCGGCGCAGTCTCTAAAATCGCGATGCCGTCGGCGAGATCAAGAGCGGTGCGGAAGCTGTCGGCAAGGCGGGTTTCAAGACCGTCTTTCACCACCAGCCGGTCGACAACCACGTCGATGTCGTGGCGGAATTTCTTGTCGAGCGTGGGGGGATCATCGAGCTCGTGGAACTGGCCATCGACCTTCACTCGTTGGAAGCCTTGTTTGCGTAACTCCAAGAATTCCTTGCGATATTCGCCTTTGCGGTCGCGCACGATCGGGGCCAGAAGGAAGGCGCGGGTGCCCTCTTGCATGGTCATCACGCGGTCGACCATATCCTGGACCTGTTGGGCCTCGATGGGCAGCCCGGTGGCGGGCGAATAGGGCGTCCCGACGCGGGCAAAGAGCAGGCGCATGTAGTCGTAAATCTCGGTCACCGTGCCAACGGTGGAGCGCGGATTTTTCGACGTGGTCTTTTGCTCGATAGAGATCGCGGGGCTAAGCCCGCTGATGTGATCCACGTCAGGTTTTTCCATCATATCAAGGAATTGGCGGGCATAGGCCGAAAGGCTTTCGACATAGCGCCGCTGGCCTTCGGCATAGATCGTATCGAACGCCAGACTGGATTTGCCAGAGCCCGAGAGGCCGGTGATCACCACAAGCTCGTTGCGGGGGATATCGACATCGACCCCTTTGAGATTGTGTTCCCGCGCGCCGCGGACTTCGATGTTTTTCAGCTCGGCCATTTGACCCCCATAGTCTCTATGACGGAGATAGGGGAACCGCGGTTTTTATCCAAGACAAAAATGTGAACAAAGAATGAACAACTGACATCTTTGGTCAGTCATGCCCGCTGTTTGAGCGGCCAAATGGCCTGTCTATATCACGTCGGTATTACGTCTGTATTGCGTCGGTATTGATTAGGCACTTTTCCAGCAAAGACCTGGCACGGCCTTGACGCTGGCCGGAGTGTCCTTCTGCGCGCTACCAGCGTTGGCGCGCATTCTTTATAAGAATGCTGGCGAAATCTTTGAAAGATTTCGCTGCCGGACAGATCACATGTGAATCACCTGGTCATAAGCGTCGAGCACGCTTTCGTGCATCATCTCGCTCAGCGTCGGATGCGGGAAGACGGTTTGCATCAGATCTTCCTCGGTCGTTTCCAGCTTTTGCCCCACGACATAGCCTTGGATCAATTCTGTCACCTCGGCCCCGATCATATGCGCGCCCAAAAGCTCGCCGGTTTTGGCATCAAAGATGG